>VFKK01000242.1 GCA_009885605.1 Cyclobacteriaceae bacterium
GAAATGGCATTCCAGACGTGAATTCTATTATTTGGTTGGTCCGTGAAATAGACATCTCCAAATCGATTCACAGCAGGGCCTTCAGTGAAACTGAATCCATCCTGAACTTTCACCAATTCAGCATCCTTTTCTATAATTCCTTTTTTGTCCTCGATTTGCGCTAATGCCGAATTGGATAATAAAATTGCGGTGAGCAAAAGATAATGTTTGATTGAGTGCATAGGGTTTATTTATTATTTTCTTTCCATGGCTACTACCAGAACATTCAAATCCGAACTGTAGGCCATTCTTGTTATGTTTTGGTGCGTATCTGAAATAATTGTGCCAATGATTTCCCAATTCTTTTCCGAATATTTCCTTCGATAAACAGAATTTCCCCGGGCCATGATCAGGTAGTTTTTGTCAAGCCAAATAAAGTCCTGTGAGCCTTCTATCCCAAATCCCAGCTCAGTGTATTCTTTAGTAACCAAATCATAAGATTTCAGAAGTAAGGCTTCTTTATCACCGATTTGGATTTTATCGTTTTGTGAAAGATAAGTGATTGCTGAAGTCTTGGGACGGGTTTTTACAGATCGGGCAATATTTGTATCGATTTCCAACAGGTCATTCTTGCCATTCGCATAGACTAGTTTATTTGGGTTTCCCAGGATAAACATTGCTGCTTTATTGTCATACCAATCGTAATATCCTACAGGCTCGATATCGTCGTATAAAAGCTCAGGTTCTCCGAAATTGATTGGGTAAAGCCAGATTCTTTGTTTTTTATCGGCTTCCATCACGACTGCCGAAACGTAAAGGCCGCAATCTGTCAGGCCTGGTGAAAACTCACTCACATCAGGAGTTTTGGTTAGGTTGGTGAATTTCTTAGAATTGAAATTATAGACAATGATATCATGGTTTCCTTTTTCGTCTGCAGCTGAAAACACCAGTTGGAATTCATTGATAAAGCTTGGCTGATTATCATACTCGGGTCTGTCTGTGAGGGCTTTCGCAGTTTCAGGGAGGATTTTCAAGTTTCCTCCTTTTCCGGATGTTTCCACCACCCAAAGGTCAAATCCGGTTTGAGAAAGAACGGGTAGTGTGAGAAAAAAACCTGATAGAAGAAAGAAAGAGGTAATTATTTTCATTTACTGAGCATTATTAATCAACCAAAATACAAAATGCGTGTTAGAATCGTGTGAGCAAATTACACTTATACAACAATACATATTTGGATGAACTGAGGCAGATTCAGGACGATCCTGCTGATCAGTCGGTTAGAGTTTTATTTCAAAATCCGGATTTGATTTCTTTAATCAATTCCTGGACAGAAATTCCAACTGATATTCCGAAAGATTTCCCGTCCCAATTGCATGATTTTTTCAAGTTCTATGGAGAAGTGAGTGAGAAAATCCCCTCAGAAACAATGGAAAAAGGTCAGGAGCTTTTCAATCTTAAAGGTGATCTCTATCTGGCGATGCTCGGATTTTATTCCTTACCTTATTGCTATGCTTTTTCAGATGGGGCTCAAGTGCTGGTCCGCTCGAAAAGAATCCTGGAATCGATCGGGGAGAGGTTGGGTGAAACAGGTTCATTCGTCCTTGAAATATTCAAGCCCGGTGCATTCACCACTTCCAAAGAAGCCTACTTGGTTTGTGCAAAAGTGCGTTTGATTCATGCCTTCAGCAGATTTTTCGTGGAGAAATACGCTAAGGATTGGAATTCCGATTTTGGCAAACCCATCAATCAGGAGGATATGATCGGTACCAATCTGGCTTTTAGCCTGATCGTACTCAGAGGTTGGAGAAAGTTAGGTTTCAGGGTTTCCGAAGAGGAAACTACTCAAATCATGCAGTATTGGAAGTGGGTGGGAGAATTGATGGGGATCAATACTGATTTCTGGCCTGATAATTCAAAAGAAGCCTTCGAATTGGAGAAACTTATCCGAAAAAGACATTTAAAAGAATCTGAAGCCGGAAGGAAATTGATCGGGGCTTTGAAGAATTATTACCAATACACAATCCCGGATCCGATTCTTTCTTCTCAGACGGAAGGCATTCTAGCCTTTTTCCTGGGCAAAGAAGCTTCCAAAGCTCTTGGTCTTCAAAAAGGAATTTCAATTCAGGGAGATCTTTTGGGTCAGCTTTTCAAACTTTCCGGCTGGAGAAATTCCGGTTCTTTAAAAGGTTACTCCGGCTTTTCCCGGCAAATGAAATCCAGCCAAGTCGAGCAGTTTGGAAAAGAGCTCCGAATCAGCCTCCCTGAATTAAATCGTTCATAATCGTACACTTCTTTGTACGCTATTCAAGCATGATTTTTTGAATACTAGCCTAATTGAGCCAATAGCGTGGAATTTGGCACATGGCACCTTTTTCGTACTTTACCCTGCATGAAGGAAATTACCCGAATGCTTAGGCAATTCCCATTGGAGCTGGTTTTTTGGATTGGCAGCATAATTTTGATTTTGCTGCTCGATGTAAATGCCGATTCTCATTTGAGTCTTTGTCCGCTCGATCAATTGGATTTTGATTGGTGTCCGGGTTGTGGCCTGGGAAGGTCGATGAATCTCCTCGCGCGGGGTGAAATTCAGGCTTCCTGGTCAATGCATCCTCTGGCAATGCTTGCGTACGTGGTAATTTTCTCAAGAATCTGGCAACTCATAAAAAACCTCAAAACAACACACTATTATGGCTAATGTATTAAGACACCTTCCTGAATTGGAAGGAATGGAACTGGGCTACATCCAGGGATTGATGAAAAATATGGACGAAGATCAGGCCTCACTCTTCGCGCAAGTTTACCGTGCTAGAAGAAAAGACGCCCAGATGATTTTGATCCTGACCTTGATTGGTTTCTTTGGCTTTGCCGGACTGCATCGATTCATTCTCGGCCAAGTAGGACTTGGTATACTCTATATTTTGACGTTGGGTCTTTGCTTTATCGGTACGATAGTGGATCTGGTCAACTACAAGAGCCTTGCATACGAATACAACATCAAAATGGCACATGAAACTCTTGCGATGATTTCAAGTTTTCCAAATGCAACTAATAATCAGTCCTGATTAAAATTTAAAAGAACCAAAGCCGGGGGAATTTCCGGCTTTTTTTGTTTTCACTTTTACCAATTATCGGAGTTGATATCAAGCCCTTGGTTAGATGTTCCGGTTCCTGAAAAAATCGATTTTCCATTCTCTGAAAGTAAAAGATGAAACTTGCCAAGCTTAATCCTCACATTCTCCAAGGCTTCGAAAGAGGCTTGGGCAATGTGAAAAGGTAAACTGATCAGGTTTTCCTGATTCTGCGAAAAAGGAGGCGCGATCTCACTTTCGAAGTAGTAGGGCCAAAGCGTTTTGCCACAACTTATCCCCCAAATATCAATCGGAAAATTGGAAGAGTACTCCCGTAATCGCTCGTTGATTTCTTCAAAAAATCTTTCCGTTTCACCCAATCTTATACGTGAACCTGAACGTGACTTTCCCTTGGTTTTTAAATATTTAATTTGACTTTTTCCTTGCTTTTGCCTGACCATATAAGCACGAAAAACTTTATGATCAAGGAGGTTACCATCGTGAAAATATCCCACTACCGCTTGCCCTGCACGAATCATGACGAGGGCATAATGAAAATCATCTTTAATTGAAAAAATAGCTTTCGAATCAAATTTCAGATTCCAGGGCAGGTAAATTTTTGCAAGCCATTCGGAAGAATTCTCTATCAGTATTTGATGTTTTTCTTTTAAATAATTGACTTCCAGCCCCTTTGCAATACTTTGATTGATGAGTTCTTCGGTTAAAGATTGGGTAATCACATTCGCATTCGGAATATTCATCAGCTGAGGCGGATATCACTTATATTTATACAAATAAACTGAAAAATCATGGAGGAGGAAATTCAAAAATTAATGGATCGGATGTGTGATCCGGATGAAAGTAACGCTTATTTTTTTTCAGATAAGCTTGGTAAACTAGCTGATCAAGGAATAAAAGAGAAGCTCATCGAGCTTGTGAAAGGTGATAAATGGGAAGTTGCATATCTGGCAAGCAGAGCACTTTCTGCTTCAAAATTCAACGAGGAAGGGTTGGATGCTGTATTGGAAGCAATTTTTGATAAGAAGAATAAATCTCACCAAGGTGCATTTGTTCAGATTATGGAAGAATTTGATCTCGGCGAGCGTTTTGTTGATATTTTTAAAATCTATCTTTTTGGAAATTTCAAATCTTCAACCCTTGCAAAAGCGTATTTAGATGAAGTAGAGTTTGATATTACACCTCGAACAATACGAAAGGCCGAAAAGCATTGGAATCATTATTTACACAACCCGGAGGATGAAGAAAGTATTATTTTAAAGAAATTTGAAGTGGAGCCTATGTTTTTGGAAATGAAGAAGCTATTTTCAGAAGAGTAAACAACATTGATCTAATTCCGCTGTTTTAATTTTATGACACAAATAGATATAATTGAGCTTCACCAAGATTTTTTTTATGACTTTGGATTCGAATACGACTCTGTGGAAAAGCTTTTTTATAAACCATTTCCTCAAGGCATTCAGGTCATCTGTTTGAATTTTTCAGAATATTCAGACATCAATTATCTGGAATATAGTCTCGGAATCAGGATTCATCAGGTTGAGCAATTGATTCATGAATTTTTGCCAACAGTTATGGATTATGCTGATAAATCTATAACCCTAGTTCAAACTCCTGATAAAATTAGCAAGAAACTTCCACCTCGCTATATGATTGAAACTGAGGCACAGCTTCAGGAAGTGATGGCAAAAGCTGAAAACTTCTTTATTACGCTGGGTTTTCCTTGGCTGGATACCATGATCGATCCTTTCAAGCTTGAAAAGGAGTTTGCAACACGAAAAGAGAAACCGTTCCTAACCCAAAACTTTGTTTACAATGCATTCAGAGCGGTAGCCCTAAGCAGATTTTATTCAATTGATGATTATCCGGTAATTCGACAATTCTATCTTGAGAAAATCAAAGAAAAAGACATGACACCTTTTTCGATTGCTGCGTTTTTAAAGTTCCTTGACTACCTGGACAAGGTCCCTGCTTAATCAAGTTTTTCTCCTAACACCTCTTACAGCTTCAGCACCGATGGGATCATCCGGCCATTCGTGCTTCGGATAGCGTCTTTTCAATTCTTTTCTGACTTCAAAATAACCATTTTGCCAGAAGCTTTTCAGATCCTGAGTCAATTGAACAGATTTGTATCCGGGACTTAGGAGTTCGATCAAAACCGGGATCTTTCCTCCATTCACTCTTGGCGTTTCCAACAATCCAAAAAGCTCCTGAAGTCGAACTGAAAGGAGGGGAGTTTCACCATCTGGCTTGTATTCAATTTGGATTTGGCTGCCTGAAGGAACTTGCAAATGCTTTGGAACCAATTGATTCAAAAACTTCTGTTGATCAAATTCAAGACTGTTTTCCAGGATTTGAACAAGATTTAATTTCTTCAAATCTTCATTCTTTTGAATGTTTTGAAGATAAGGCTCCAGCCAGGTTTCAGGAGTTTCACAAAGGATTGCAACGGTCCATTCAGGCCAATTCTGATCAGGATTCCATTTTTTCAGAGACTGAACCCTATGAATTAATTGAATAACATCTTCATTAAAATCAAGCAAAAGATCTCCGTCCTCTACAATTGCTTCAAGGATTGCAGATTTGGCATCAGCCTGAACCACTTTTTGAAGTGGCCGTGTTCCCAAAATAATTGCTCCGATTCGGATTTCTGTATGAGCCAAAAGGCCGCCTTTCTTCCGATCCCATTTTAGGACTTCCTTCATTTTCAGAAGAGGGGCCAAATCCTTGGGATTCAAAGGTGCTGCCATCCATATTTTACCCATGCCTTCCCTCGCATCGAGATGAGCGACTGCCAGCCAGGATTCATGCGCCAAATCATCCCTATGACCAATCTGAGCAATTTTTCCATTTGCAAGCTGGAATTGAGCATTGTTGCCGGGTCGAGCTGCAGCTATTCTTTCAGGATAAGCATACGCCAATAGTAGTCCGGTTTGCCAAGGATCAGCTGGTGTATTCTCAGGCTTAATATCAAACATCCTTCTATAACTCGAAGCTACTTTATCAATCTTTTTGATTCTTGTGATGCTCGCTCCGCGATCTCTGAACCGCCGCAAAGCTTCAAGTCTAAGGTTCAAATCAACTCCTGAATCAGCCGGGAGCGGATCTCTTTCTTCCAAAATTGCAGCGATGTCAGTTCCCAATCCCAATTGATTAAGCTTCTTAGCAAAAATCAGCATGTGCGCTATTCTCGGATGGCAAGGCAGCTGATGAATTTCTTTCCCTTGACTTGTAAGCTGACCGTCCACAATGGCATCGATTGTTTCCAGCGTTTTTTCTGCCAAAGCCAACGTGCCGGTAGGGGGAGGAGTGAGCCAGGTCATGGATCGAATTTCCTGTTTTCCCCAAGCTTTCATATCCAGTACCAAACCTGTCAAATCAGCCTCCATCAATTCCGGAGTACGGTATTCATTTAATTGAGCCTGAGTTGCTTTACTCCAGAGTCTGTAGCTATGACCTGCAGTCAATCGCCCGGCGCGACCACTTCTTTGGTCCGCAGAGTCTTTGCTGATTCTATGAAGAACCAGTCTTGAAAGTCCAGATCTCGGGTCAAATTTAGAGGATTTGGCAAAGCCAGAATCAACGACAACTTTCACCCCCTCGATCGTCAATGAAGTCTCGGCAATGTCCGTGGAAAGGACAATTTTCCTCATTCCTGATGGATGAGGTAAGATTGCACGGTTTTGTTCTAATGGTGAAAGCTGTCCAAAAAGCGGGACAATTATGTCTTCTGGAAGTGCTCTTCGCAGGATTTCTTCTGCTTTTTTGATTTCTCCCTGACCGGGAAGAAACACCAGAAAATCACCTTCGTGTTTTTTGGTAAGTGGGATAATTTGTCTCGCGGTGTCTTCCCCAATTGCAAACTCGTCCGCCTCGTACAAGTAATTCACTTCAACCGGATATTGACGGCCTTTACTTTCGATTACTTTGGCACCAAGCAACTCGGATAAAACTGCGGAATCAATCGTTGCAGACATTAGCAGGATTCTCAAGTCTGGTCTCAGCACTTGCTGCACCTCTCTGGTAAGTGCCAAAGCAACTTCCGCATGAAGATTTCGCTCATGGAATTCATCAAAAATGATCAATCCCACATTCTCTAAGGCATTGTCAGAATGAAGCATTCTGGTCAAGATGCCCTCTGTGATGACTTCGAGTCTTGTGTTTTTGGAAATTGCGGACTCAAACCGAATCCGGTAACCGATCAAATCCCCCAATTCCGTTCCGGTCATGGAAGCCATTCTTTGGGCAATTGTTTTCGTTGCAAGTCTCCTTGGCTCCAGCATGATAATTTTCTTTCCCGCCAGCCAAGGCTCATTTAACAAGACAAGTGGGAGCAAAGTACTTTTCCCTGCTCCGGGAGGTGCTTGGATAATGAGAGAATTCGAGTTGGAGAAGTGATTTTTGACCTGTGGGATAATCTCCGCGACGGGCAGGTCAAAGGAAAAGGGATTGAAATCTTGAAGCATGCGTATGCAAAACTAAAAAAGCCACGAGGATAATTCCCCGTGGCTCCAAATAAAATGGAATAGCTTAATTAACCTCCGATTTTGGCAGCTGCTTTTGCATACTCCCAACGAATCTCAAAGCCGTCAGGCTTCACTTCGTAAACCAATCTTTCTTCCATAGTGGAAGTCTGCTGAGAAGGAACACTTACTCTCAATGCATCTTCTTTCGCGTCATACGTATATGAACCCCACTGCTTAGCTACTTTGTTAAATATCATGGTAGACTGAGTTTCTCCAGGAATGATAAAGAAGCTGTAAGTACCGGCTGCTAATTTCTGTCCCTGAATTGTAATCTCTTTAGAAGTAGTGAAGGTAGTTGCATCATCTGCACCTGCTCTCCAAACCTGACCCAAAGGAACCAAATCTCCCCAAATCGTTCTGCCTTTTACAGCAGGGCTGCTGTAATTGATTGTAATTTTGGAACCTGCGACAGTACCTTCAGCTTTCTTGGCCGGACTTGCTTTTTCCTGCGCAAGAGCTGCAAAACCTACAAATGCTGTTAAGGCAAATGCAAAGAGTGCTTTTTTGAAATTCATTGTTTTCATTATTAAAGATTTTGTTTTTGAAATTTAAGATTTGTGTTGTTTTTCTAATGTCTCAAAACTGACAATTCTCCTTAAAGGTTGTTAAATTTTCACCCAAGCCTGTTTTTTATGGCTTTCGATGATTCTTTCACCAATAATCAACTCTCTCAATCCACTTGCAAAAGTTGGGAAAGAAGGACTTTCAGGTTGCTTTCCTTGAAGGACAGCAGCATATACTTCTTTAAACATCTGCTTGGAAGTGTCAGGGAATCCCTCATTATGTCCGCCAGGGAAACTAACCAAAGCTGAAGCCTCAGGATGGAGCAAGGAAGGGTCTTTCATCAAAGACTCATTAGCCTTCTCTCTTTTTCCGATCCAAAGTTCGTTAGGTCGCTCAGAATTGAATTCGAAATTGGATTTTGAACCGGAGATCTCAATGTTCAATCGATTCTTTCTTCCGGCACTTACCTGAGAAACTGTAATAGAACCTTTTGAACCATTATCAAAGCGAAGCAGGACCGAAGCATGATCTTCTGTATTAATTGGAACTTCCTGATAATCTGACATATCAAGCATCTTGCCTGAATACGTTTCGATCGCTTTCAAAGGCTTTAATCTGGTTTTGTGAACTGTGGAGAAATCCGCCATTACCTCAGTGATTTTCAACCCTGTTACGTATTCTGTAATGTCCAATAAATGGGATCCGATATCCGCAATCGCTCGGCTGTCGCCAGATTTGTCCGGCTCCAATCTCCAGTTGTAATCAGTTTGTAAAAACAGCCAATCCTGAAGATATGAACCCATTACAGAGTACACTTGGCCCAATTCGCCTTTCTCGCGCATGGTCTTCATCTGTCTGACCATCGGATAGTAGCGCAGGTTAAAGTGGACAGCGTTTACCAGACCTTTTTCGGCAGCGATTTTCACTAATTCTTCCGCTTCATCGATTCGAACTGCCAAAGGCTTTTCGCAGATTACATGCTTTCCTGCTAGCAAAACAGCTTTTGCCTGGGCAAAATGAAGGAAATTCGGAGTGCAAATATGGACTATATCGATGTTTGATTGCTTCAGCATCTCATCAAAAGTATAGGCATTCGGAATGCCCAGAATTCTGGCTTTTTCATCTGCCAAAGCCTGATTTACTTCAACAAGGGCAATTACTTCTACATTAGGGATTCTTCGAAGTGCTTCAAGATGAGCGGGTCCGATAAAGCCGGTACCAACGATTGCAGCATTGATAGTTTGGGACATGGGTTTAGGGTTTTATTAACAAAACAATTGGACCGAAGATAAATAAATAATTTTCAAGATGCAGGCCTGAAAACGCAAGCATCTCATTAAAAAACCGTGAAATTGAACCCAAATGTTCAGCTTTCTATGAAAACTATCTCTAAACTCTACCAAATCAGGCTATTAAATCCTGCCCTTCTATTGATTCGAATTTGGCTGGGAACAGTCATGATAATACATTCTGGTACCTATCTATTCGAAGGCAAAGTATCTGAACTGGCGACTTTCCTGGAATCTTTGAATTGGCCATTTCCATTAATTATGGCCTATGCTTCGCAAATTGCCGAGTTTTGGGCGGCGATTTTAATTTTGCTTGGAATAAGGTTGGGAGCTTGGGTGATGGTATTTACTTTGGGAATCGCTGTTCTTTTTGCCCATTCAGGAAAAATCTATTCGGAAGCGGAATTGCCTTTCAATTACTTTTTGATGAGCATGGTGCTTTTATTGGCGGGTTGTGGAAAACCAAATTTGGATGAGTATTTGTTCAAAAAATTCAATATGATTATCCGCAATTCTGCCAGTAAGGTGAAAATGAGGTGAGAAAATGGCGGATAATCGTCCACAGACTACGGTCGACTGACCACAGTTGCTGCTTTTGAACTTC
>VFKK01000011.1 GCA_009885605.1 Cyclobacteriaceae bacterium
CAGCGTCAATCCCATATTTGCGTCAAACTGGGCCACCAATGCAGCAGGTGAAGGATGCGGAGGCAAAAAACCATGAGTTACCGAAAGAGCCGCAAGGAGGGGGATTCCCACATAGACCGCCGAAAGCTTGTATTGGTAGGATACGGTGAAAGCCAACGGGACTAAGAGGACAAAACCAACATTATAAAATAAGGGAATCCCGACGATCAACCCTGTGAAGGCCATCGCCCAGGTGATGTACTTTTCACCAAAGATCTTCATCAAAAACCCGGCGATTCGCTGTGCTGCCCCGCTCTCGGCAACCAACTTTCCGAGCATTGCTCCCATCACAATCACGATGACCAGATCTCCCAGCAGACTTCCCATTCCTTTTTGAACTGATTTGGCGATCTGATCAGCCGGAAGCCCAAGCAGGAATCCCGCGGAAATAGCCGCTATCAGAAAGGCAAGGAAAGGGTTGAGCTTTGCCCAGACGATCAGAAGTACAAGGATCGCAATACTGAGCAGGACGAGCAAGATGGTCATAGGCTTATTTTGGGTTGGGCTTCCAAGATAAAAAAATTGGAAGAAAGACCCTTTCAGCTTATAAAATTCTCAAAAATGAATTTCTACCGCTTGATCCATCGGATGGTTTGGCTTTCCCGATTGGAGGTAATTTGTATCAGGTATAGCCCCGATTTCAACGTTTCCAACTGTTCCATAAAGGATTTTTTCTCAAAGAGTTGGTTTGAAATCAGGACTCCATTTGAACTCGAAATACTTACTATGGTTCCATTTTCTTCATAACTGTCCGGGATTTCGATATTAATTGGTCCGGAAAAATAAGGATTCGGGGAGATTAAAACCTTTTTATCATTCCTGTCAGAGGCAGACTTTAAAAGTACCACTTTGCTCCAGGACCATTTTCCGGATAAATCAACTTGCTTAATCCGGTAATACCAATCCCTCATGGGAGGAAGATTTCCATCTTGAAAAGTATAAAAGATTTTTGCTTCAGAATTGCCTTTGCTCAATACTTCACCTGCTTTTTTCCAATGGTTTAAAGGATACTCCGACCGGAATATTTCAAACTTTTCATTGTCTTTTTCTCTCGCTAAAGACCAAGTAAGTTGTGGGGTATCAAGATAATATTTTGCGATGACGTCCAGCCATTCAACGGGCAATACACTCAGCGTTCTATAGCTGCCGACGGTGAAGTTGACTCCGCTAAGTTCTGATAATGTCAGATTTCGTCTGGCCCAAAGTTGGATAGGGTCGAGTCCGGGCAAATGGCTCCCCGGAGCAGCATAACCAGTTCCGACAATTCTCAAATCATCAACATCATCCACAATCAATTGATCTGCAGAGATTCTCAGCTCAATCGCATTCGATGAAGGTGTCAATCCTGAAAACTGGAAATAGCTGAACAGTCTATACAAAATGGGAGTGCCATCTGTATCCAAAAAACCCGAATTATACTCTGCTCCATCATATTCCGTAAAATTTATTGTCAGATTTCCACCGGCTGTATTTCCTAAAAGCTGAACTTTTCGGACTCCTCCCTGGTATCGGTCTTCGAAAGGAAATGTCCCGTTGATGGCATTGAAGGTGCCTGGGACATTCAAATAGGTGAAACTTGAGAGGTTTTTCAAAGACCCACCCTGGTAGTTTAATGCACCGGATGTGGACGAATTCAGAATTAGGCTTTTCCCTTTGAAATCGATTCTGCCATTATTCAAATTCAGATTCCGGAGCACGTTGAGATTCTCATTTAATGTTAGGGTTCCTCCGGATTTATCCAAAGTCAAATCTCGTGGTGACAGGGAGAATCCGATAACTTTCTGATTGCCATTTCCAATGAATTTCAGATGCGAAGTAGTCGTGAGAAATCGTCCTGATCCAATTTGGACAAGGTCTCCGGTTACAGAGAGTTCAGATGGTAAAGTCAGATTTTGGGTTCCCTGGATTTCAAGTTCATGGACAGAATTCACCATCCCTGCATCAGGAAAGGATCCTGTGAGAAATGATTTGGGGCTGACCCCTGCTCTGAATGTTATCTTTCCATTTAACTGGTAAGAAGCAGCTTCGATTCGCGGTGCATTTCCTTCCAAAATTAAATTTCCGCCAGTTTGAAGATCAAATAGTCCGGCGCTTAAAGAAGCTGATCTAAACAGCATTAATGAATTACAATCAGATTTAAATGATCCGCCAGGCTCAATTGTAAATGTTCCAAATGGACCAGCCCCAAAGACTGTGAATTCTGTATTGAATGAAATGCTCGGACAAATATTTGGAGTTACACTTTTATCTAATTTTTGATAAACAATCCCGGACCGGATTGTGAAATTTAAAGCTTTGAAACCTTCCTCAAGGATCAATTCGATTCCATTTCCCGGATCAAAGATTACAGAATATCTACTTCTATCTGATTGTGCTGTCCAGGTATTTTGAGGAATTATAACTCTAGAATTTCCTTTAAATGTAATTGTACTACTTATTGAATTACCAATCCAGTTGATGCTATTCCAAGCTCTTTTTGGAGAAACACCTGGAGCTGGTCCGGAAAATCCCTGTAAAGTACCATAGACATCCAAGTTAAATCCATTCAGATTTAATTTTTGATCTGCTAAGGCCTCAGCATTGATAAATACGCTTTTTGCCTGTTCGTTTGAAATCAAAGTAAGGAGATGGGTCTGATTGATGTAGATGTCATTGGATGGTCCGGGTTTGGCAATGGCAGCTTGCCAAACCATGCCATTGAAAATTTCCCAAATGGTAACATTGGAAAAATTACCGGAATTGATGGTCCGGTAAGAGTTGATTTCCTGAGAATTCGAGAAATACGGGTAAAGGCAATTCATTACAACTGCCAGGAATATGCTGTATATTCGGCTCCTAAAAAATGCCGTAAAGGCGATCGATTTGCCCATAAAGTTTATATAAAAAAGATTCAAAAAAAGTCCTATCAATATAGTCCTATGAATTTTAAAAAGAAAGTTTTCAGTCTTTTTTTATTGATATTCAGCAGTTTATCTTCAATTTATGCCCAGGA
>VFKK01000168.1 GCA_009885605.1 Cyclobacteriaceae bacterium
CGAACTCATTTCCCGGATGATCAGCCTCAAGACGTTCCAGGATTTGTAGTGCATTCGGGATTTGACTTTTGTTCAAAAAGGTTTTTGCCCGATCAAGGGAATCGTAAAACCCTTGCGTTTGTGCCTGACTGTAAAAAGGTAAAATTATCAGAATTGAGAAAAAGAAAAAGCAAGAATTGATTCGTTTGCCTTTACGGAAATTTTTAAAATTTACCGGGTTCTCTGAATTTAGAAAGCGAAAGAAACGATTGGAATATGACATTCGTCAAAACTTCAGGAAAGGGGTCTATTTAAATTCAGCTCTAATTAAAAGAAAATCTCTCATTCTCATGGTTTTTTTTGGGCTTCTTTCATGACCTCACTATCCCAGGCATGGTCGTTCATAGAGAATTTTCGCATCAGCTCCCCCGATAGCAGTGATTCCTGCATTTCAATCTGTTTTTTGACTTTGGAAATGTATTCGTCCTGATTGCCTTTGTACTCCACAAGCACTTTGAGTGCTTCTTCGTCATATGCTTTGAATTGCTTCGCAAGGCGATGCGTTGTATGAGCTCTGAATCCAAGCTTTCGTAAGACATCTTCGCCCATTCGGATTGAGGTATCGAGGTGCTCACGATAGACATTTTTCACACCCATTTCCATCATTTCATAAGCATCATACCTGTTTTTGGCTCTGATCATTACTTCTAAATGAGGGAAATGCTCTTTGCATAGCTTGACTAATTTCAAGCTGTGCTCGGTATTATCGATCGCAGAGATCAGAATTTCGGCTTGCTCGGCACCTGCTGAATGCAACAACTCAAGTCTTGTTCCGTCGCCATAAAATACTTTGAACCCCATTTTCCGAAGGAAATCTACCTGATCCGGGTCAGCATCAAGGATCGTTGCCTCTACGCCATTTGCCCGCATAAATCTTCCAAGTGTGGATCCGAAATGGCCGAACCCAATCAGGATCACTTTATTTTTTCCTTCGATATTTTTATCCATTTTTCGCCTGTTTACGGAAGCCTTTTTTATAAGATTCGGCTGAATCAATTTATCTAAAACAACCATTAGAAGGGGAGTTGCTGTCATTGTCAAAGCCGTGACTGCCATCAGAAAGTCAGAGTTAGACTGAGTCAAAATCCCCAGTTGTAAAGCAAAAGCATACGTCACAAAAGAGAATTCGCCGACTTGGGAAAGTCCAAGTGCGAAACTCAGGTTTTCGGAAAGGTTGAGTTTTTTAAATTTGCCGATACCGAACAGAATCAGCGTCTTCAAAATAATGATTCCGAACGTGATCGAAATGACCGACGAGGCTTCATTTGCTACCAACGAAAAATTGATTGTAGCACCCACAGCCATAAAGAAAAGACCCAAAAGTAATCCTTTGAATGGGTCAAGGTCAGATTCTAACGCGTGTTTATAGGGAGAATTGGCAAGGATTACACCAGCCAGAAAAGTACCCAGTGCAGGACTGAGACCGACGAGCTCCATCAAAAATGCGATTCCAACTACAATCAGCAAAGCGGAAGCGGTGAATAATTCCCGGAGTTTGGTCTTGGAAACCCAATTGAGCAAAGGTCCGAATCCAAATCTTCCGAGTAAAACCACCATGCCGATTGCTCCAAAAATCATTAGCGTCTGAATCCATCCGGGTTGATTTTCCAAAATCCCATGCGATCCGGACTCACCTTCGATTTGAACTGCTGCAACTGCCAGAAGTGGTAAAAGTGCTAGTATTGGAATCACAGCAATATCTTGCAGGAGTAAAACTCCAAAAGACATTTTGCCGCCTGGACTTCCCATTTCATTTTTCTCCTTCAGGTTTTGAATCACAATCGCAGTAGATGAAAGAGCCATTGATAATCCTGCAGCAAGACAAATTCTCCAATCAAATCCCAAAGCAATTCCGATGGCGGTGATTAAGGCTGCCGTTACCAAAACCTGAGTAAGCCCAACAGTAATGATGAGGCTTTTCATTTTCCATAGATTCTGGGGCTCGAGTTCAAGCCCGATCAAAAACAGCATCATCACCACTCCAAATTCCGCGTTGTGCATGATATTATGACCTTCGCCTTCGTCGGAAATAAATTCAAGGACGTAAGGTCCTATCAGAATCCCGGCAATCAAATATCCCAAAACGGCGCTCAACCCCAACCGCTTAGCAATGGGCACACATACAATGGCTGCCAGTATGTAGATGATAGAATTTACCAGAAATCCATCCATATCTTAATTAATTTGAGGACCAGCTTCAAGCGTTATCAACTGCGAATCCCGAAGATGAAGGATCAAATCATGGTATTCTTTTCTTTTTTGAAGTAAATCAGACTCGGTGGCTTTGTGAGTGCCCCCAAAGTGGAAATAGGGTAGATAATGCATTCCGCATAAGTTGGCTGTTTGCTCGAATGGCCTTAGAAACTCAGAAATGGTATATCTGTTTTTTCCTTCTTGTGAGTAGACTTCGGGAGATCCTCCTGTGGTAATTGCATTGAAAATGTATTTTCCTTTTAAATAAACTCCTCCCGGACCATACGCCCATCCAAATTCAAGAACCAGATCCAACCATTGTTTCAGCAATGGCGGACAGGAATACCAATAAAAAGGATGCTGCCAGACTATTACATCGTATTCAAAAAGGTTCTCCTGTTCTTCCTGAATGTTCACATTGAAATCCGGATACAACTCATATAAATCCCTGATCTGTACATTTTCCAAATTTTCGATGGATTGTATCAGAGCATGATTGGCATAGGAGTGCTCATATTTTGGGTGAGCAAATAGAACCAGAATTTTCCGCATGGATTTATATACTTAATCTTAAAAATTGATCGAAATGAGCCATTTTCATCGCCTCTCTAGTATACCAAAAAGTGGCCATTTATGTGCCTAAAGGGCGAAAAATTTAGCTTTTTTAGGTAAAAAAAAGTCCTGCACCGATTTTAAAGGCGCAGGATTTTAAACATCAGTCAGAGCAGTCTATTTGACTTTAGGCTTTCTTAAAACGAGGTAAAAGCAATACAATGTGACGCCCGTGACCAAAGTCTGAGTGATCAATGCCAGAATTAATGCTGAAGTATTCATAGTCGACCTTCTAGTTTACGTTTTTTGGTAGAGAACCAAACTATTATTGAAATAAAAACAAAAAGGATAATCATTTGACTACGGGCCATCTGAGTATAGAACATCTTGTCCTCAATGAAAACCGAATCATCCGGATTCAAAGCCAACTGCGCCTTCAAATCTCCAAGAGTTATTTTTGCGATCAGAGAACTATTATCCAGCGTCCAGCCATTCCCTTCAAACAACCCTGATAGTGCTCCTGCCCAATCATTTCCCTGCGGTGTAAATAATGCCCCAATGAATACCATCAAAAGTAAAACAGGCGTGATGTATTTGATGATGAATTTATAGATCAAAGGAATTCTGATATCTGCTCCTCTGGTGATTTCTTCCCAGCCCTTTTCCATGCCAAATACCCATGCAAACAGGATAATTTCCAGCAATGCAAATACTACAAGACTGACAGTTCCTGCCCAATAATCGTATTCATCGAAATATCCGTACTGGTAAAATAAAACGGTCGGAAGTCCCATGACTAAGGCCAGTGCACCAAACGAAAGAGCTCCTTTTATTTTGCCCCAGCCAAATTCATCATGCATGAATCCCATCCATGGTGTACCCATGGCGAGCGATGATGTGATGCCAGCGAAGAACAGGAGTCCAAACCAGCATACACCGGCTATGACTCCAAATACTGCACCCCATTGCTGGAAGAGATAAGGCATCGTTTGGAATGCCATGCCGAAACCGGCATTTTCCATCACCCAATCCAATCCAAGGAACCCTGCTGCAATTGGAATTACTATCGCACTTCCAAGGATCACTTCTACAAATTCGTTGGTAAAACCAGCCGTGATGGAGTTCAGTGCAATGTCCTCGTTTTCTCTCATATAAGAAGCGTAGCACTGTATAGAGCCCATTCCCACCGAAAGTGTGAAGAATATCTGACCGGCCGCTGCCAGCCAAACTTTTGGATCGGCAAGAGATGAGTATTGGGGAGTCCAAAGGAAATTGATACCGTCCCATGCATTAGCATCCGGGAAAGCCTCAGAGGCAAAGTCATCACCCATTGTCCAACCTCTGTAGGCGAGAATGATACCAAATAAAATAAGAAGTGGCATACCAATTTTTGCTACTTTTTCAATTCCACCTAAGCCTGTGGAAAGTATGTATACATTCAGTCCAAGAATAGCCACATAAGCTAAGATTGGCAAGAAATTCATCCCAAAAAGAGTACCCTTCAGACCTACGTAATCATTGAAATAGGTACTGATTTCTGCCTGATTCATTTCCGTGAATGTTCCAAACAGCGTATGGAAGACGTAAACAAAGGTCCAGGATTCAATATAAGTATAATATGCAACTACGGCGATGTTAGTGAAGATCCCAAACACACCTACGTATTTCCAAACTGCCTTTTTTGTAATCGAATCGAGAATGTAAGGAGTACTATGATTTCCTAATTTACCTCCGTAGCGACCCAAAGACCATTCTACAAAAAGCAGGGGAATACCCATCAGAAGGAAACATATCAAATAGGGGAGGATAAATGCACCACCGCCGTTTTGTACTGCTTGAACAGGAAACCTGAGGAAGTTTCCAAGACCAACAGCGTTTCCCGCCATTGCCAAAATCAGACCCATCCTGGAGCCCCAGGATTCTTTTTGTTTACTCATTAGATAATGCGAGTTAGATAAATTGGGTAGCTATAAGGCTACCCAAAAGAATTAATTATTTAATTGACTTTTTAATAGTTCAACCCACTTTTTTGCCAAGACAGATTCTCCATCTTGTCCGGAGAATATTTCAGCATCATAGATTTCAATTATTTTTTCCGGCTTGTAATGATCCTTAAAATTAAATTGAATGCCAAGATAATCTAATACATTTCGTTTTTCTACTCCCAATTCCACTATCCTGGATTTTTCGTAAATATTGATTTTAACGACTTCCTCAAGGTTAATAAATGTTTGCTCAGGATTTGATCCATCCTTGAAATAAAGAAGAATTTTGGAATTTGGGTCTAATCCTAATAAATATAGATTTCTCCAATTTTCGATTTTGGCGGGTTTCACACCAATTGTTTTTGCAAAACTTTGAAAGTTTTCCATCTGGGTTTTTTGATGTTTTTTATTTTTCAACCCGTGATAAACAAAGGGTGCTATAATAGCAAATACAAATATAATTGACACTACTAGTGTCGAAGCATCGATGCCAAACATGATGTGGATAGGTTATAATTTGAAGAATTGATTATAAGGATTCTCTGACGAGATCGAAGATCAATTCAACCTACCAAGTATGGAAAAAATGAATAAAAAGGGCTTTAACGTCGAAAAGAGCTACTGATTTCTGAAAAAATGACGGAGCTAAGTAAAAATTAAAACGAGTGATAAAGGATGGGATCCACTTAGAATTCAGTCCCCAGGAAAGTCGCCAATCGATTTCCAGCAATGGAATTTCAACCTTTTCATTAAGAGTAATTGAATGGAAATCAGGACTTGAAATTTCCTTTAAACTGGATGTTCCTTCAGATTTTCCGGAAGGCTTTACATCAACTGTTGAAAAGAAAAACACAGCAATGAAGCCTGTCAGCCAACTCAAAGAAAGCATTACAAATGGCAACCGGTTTTTCATTTAAGTAGAAATGATTGGCAAATTAGAATCTAATTATCCCGGTAATCAAACTTGGGGTTATTTAATTTTCAAAGGATAGATTTTTGGATCCGAAATGCTCTCAGAAACTTCCACAATTTTCCATGGACGGTTGGGAAAAAGAATAGAAGTCATCACTAATTCCCCATCATTTACGAATAGTTCGACCGAAGAGGCATCCAGAAATATTCTGATTTCTTTAGCTTCCCAACTCATAGGGGCGGAGTGAACGGTAGCAAAATCTTCTTGAAAATCGCTTTTCCCCGCCAAAGTTCGATCGATGGAAACTAAGCCCTGATCCTTCATGATCAGTAATTTCTCACCGTCTTCATTGGAAAACAAGACTGAAAAAGAATCAGATCCACCCAGGTCAGCCAGGATTTCGAAGGCCTGAGAAGGAAGGTTTGAGGTTCGATCCTTAATTTCAATTTCATCGGCTCTCATTTTTTCCAGCTCAGGAGCAGGTGCTGATTTAAGCAATAATGTGCCGTTCACCTCGAAAAGACTCAATTCGCGAGGAACTGTCAAGGCAGATCTCCAGGTTTTTGTGGGTACCACCTGACTGTAAAGCCAGTTGCTCATCCAGCCGATAAAAAGCGTGCGATCTTGTTCTTTGGGTAAATTAGACCAAGTCACACCGGCATAATTATCCGGACCGTAATCAATCCAGCGAATCATGGTGTCGTCCGGAGTAAAGGTTCCGTTATCAAAGTTTCCGATAAAATATTGAGTGGCTGAGCCTTTTTGCGGACCTCCGGGATTTATGCTGACCAGCAGGACAAACTTTTCTTCACCTGATGGAGTCTTAAAAGGGAGTAAATCAGGACATTCCCAAACCCCGCCATGTGCTCCGATTCCCTGACCAAATTCGCTGAGCATCGTCCAGTTTTTCAAATCCCCGGATTTGAAAAACTGAATTCTATCCTGGGCTGCTAAAGTCATTACCCAGGTTTTACTGCCATCTGCCTGTGTTATCTGAGATACTTTCGGATCTCTGAAATCCCGTATTCCCTGGTTGGGTAAAACCGGATTTCCATCATATTTCACCCAAGTTCGTCCTTTATCTATTGATGAAGCAATTCCCTGCGTTTGAAAATCTGACTTTCCAGATTTCTCGCCGCCGGCGTCATGATAGGTGTAAATCGCAACCAAGGGCGGATTTTCAGCAGTGCCTAAGCCGCTGGTATTTTCTGCATCATAAACTGCGCTTCCGGAGAAAATATAGCCTAAGCTGTCAGGCGCAATAGCGATCGGAAGATGCTCCCAGCTTACCAGATCTTTGGAGACTGCATGTCCCCAATGCATCGGACCCCAAACGGTCGAATCCGGGTAATGCTGATAAAAAAGATGATACTCTCCATCCAGATAGACCAGTCCATTTGGATCGTTCATCCATCCTGCCGGAGGTGTGAAGTGATAATCAGGTCTGAATTGCTCTGATTCGGAAGGAGTGAACACTACTTCAGGGTTTGACTGGCAAGATAAAATCAGGGTTAAAAATCCAATCGAAAAGAAGTTCTTGAGCATCATTTTTTCAGTTTGAAGGCTTGAATATACCTCAAGGGAAAGTAAGATAATCCTCAAACAGTGGAATTATCTCCAGCTTGACCGAGAGCCAGCATTTGAATTTCTTTCAGAAAGGGATGATGTGGATTTATTCAACTGAGTTAGAACTGGATAGAATCTCTCTTCACTCGTTGGCCCAATTAAGCTTTGCCCGGAGAGGTAGCTTGGGGTGAATTTTGTTTCCTGAAACTCATGTTTGAAATTTTTTCCAACAATCATAACTAATCAAGTTGACGATACTGGTTATATCTGCTAGTTTGAACTTTGAAAACTAAATCCCGTAAGGGAAACCAAAGAAATCAACAACTATATGGGACTATTTAGCGGATTAATCGGCAATGCCGGAGCGGTGAAAAAAGAGGATTTGCAGAAGGATTACAGCAAATTGCTGATAGAAGGAGAGGAAATCGAAGTTGGATTTAAGCTGATTCGTGACACGTTTATTTTTACTACAAAGCGACTGATCCTGATCGACAAGCAAGGTTTGACGGGGAGCAAAACAGAATATAAATCCATATCCTACAAAAGTATTTCCCGATTTAGTGTGGAGAGCACTGGTACGTTTGATCTGGAGGCGGAGCTGAAAATCTGGGTTTCGAGCGAGCAGGAGCCAAGTATCAGAAAGCAATTCAGCAAGTCCGTGGATGTGTATGAGGTACAGAAAATCCTCGCAATTCACGTTCTCAAATAGATTTCAGACTTTCATTCCAAATTTTGGCAAACTCAGGCTTTTTCCGAAGGGTGAAACTTGTTGAAATCAGCGGCCAATTGGTCTCCAAACCAATCCGCTGCCAATTTATTAGCACGAACTTCAGTCCAATAATCCCGGTGATTTCCTTGAAGTCCCGGGATTTTGTTCATCAGAGGAATTGTGTTTAATATACTGGGAAGGCCAATACACAGGTAAAATCCTAAAAAAGGAGAATTCAAAGTTCTTTTCCTCCTCAGATCTTTGCTCGTTTTATAATCCAGGAAATGTCCGTATTCATGTTGCAAAACCCGATTTCGGGATTGTCCATTTGTTTTATAGTGAACGAAAATCCCGATTCCAGGTAAGCAGATAGCGCTTCCCTTCAGGACCAGATTTGTTTCAAATAGTTTGATTCCGGGGAAATTGACAGGATCGGAGATTTCTTTTAGCAAGTATTTGGATTTAAAATCAAAACCTAAAGACGTGATTTTTGAGGATGAGTTTTGTACTGATGAAAAAAATCTTGCGAAGTAGTATTTAATCTGAAATTTTTTGAAAAATCTAGTTACCCAATTCATTAACTTTCGTTAGAGTAGAAAAAAGTCAAAAACCATTCTTAAAAAACACAACTATGGCAAAGCAACCTGAAGGAAAAATGAAAGATGACAAATCAAAGGCTACCAAGACTTTGAAGGAAAAAAGAGCTGCAAAAGCTGCCAAAAAGGACGGCAAAAAGAACAGCTAATCAGTTTTTGATTTTGGTTATAAAAAAAGAGGAATGATCGTTCCTCTTTTTTTATATTTTTTTTGGCCATCAAGGAAGAGAGGGTATATCAGGAATTTTAGCGGCCAAATCAGATCTTTCCTTATTCCACATCATACCTAGGCTCACACGGAGTATTTGTCCCATATTTTTGCATTCCAGGAATTGATCCTTATGATAATGTTTTGCAAGTTCTTTTTTAAGGGAATCGGTGTTTTCCGGAGTTGAAATCTCGTCTTCCTCCATTGTTCTTAAGATATCCTCAATTTCCTTTTGAGAGGATTTGAGCCGATTGGCAATCAGGGCACGCTCCTCACTTTGGTATTGTTTCATCGATTCGGGAGTGATGTACTTCATTCCAAGCTGAATCAGGGCATTGTTTTCCTTGAAATACTGAGGCAAATAGATCGATTTCTTCCCCTCGAAAGATTGCTGGTCAAAATCTATTGCCCGGATCCGGTAATGAGTTTCCTCAAAATCCGGAGTTACGTCGATTACAAAATTGGAGGAGTGCATGTCTCCCAAGAGACGCACAAAACATCGTTCATTGAATTTCACAAACTCTTTCGCAATTCGGATGGGATTCAGATTAGGGTCATTCATGTAGTTTTTCATGAACATTTCCCCCGGAATTCCTGCGATATGCTCCTCGATCAATGTGGTCTTGTGGACGAAATAACTGATTCGATTAGGAGAGAGGAGATGCTCCAGTTCCAGACCATAAACTCTGGAGGCATCAGCATTTTTGATGTAGAAATAGTCGAAGTTATCGTTGATCCGATTTACGATTCGAATCCGAAAAGGCTGGGTATTTCCATAGACACAAAGGTCAACTCGATCCACGTATAAGTGATCCATCACGCTCATGTCCCCGCCTGCTTTGAGGAGAGCATAGATTTTCTTGACGTTCAGGTGGATTTCTTCCCTGTCAGACTGATCGTAAAATACAGTTTCCCAAAGCGTATCCTGATCTTTGGAATCGTACAGCGCTATTGAACTGGAGTACCTAAGGAGTTCGTGATAATGAATCGGAATATTTACTTCCCGGGAATACTTGATCAGGTATAATCGCAATCCCGCGCTGATGGGATAAATGATTTTTTTTTTGCTGATCAAGGCCATGACTTATAAATGTACTTTCTGATCCTTTTTCAGATTCTTGTTGAAAATGTAGGGTCCGAAAGGTAAGATGGAAGCAACCAATGCCAGAAATGTCCGACTGAAATTCCAATTTAATTTATGTGCAGTCGGGAAGACTACATAAATGTAAATAATGAATAAAATGCCGTGAGCCCAACCCACATATTTGACCATCAAGGGAAGATCAAAAATGTATTTTAGGGGCATTGCTATTCCCAGCAATACTAAAAATGAAATTCCTTCGATCAAACTTATCCATCGAAATCGTTTTGCCCAAAGGGCTTGTTCTGTAGTTAATGTCATGTTATTTGGAAATATTGAAAAGAATCTGAAGTACTGTCCAGAGTTTCTTTTTTAGGTTTTTGTCTTCTGCAATTACTGAAAGTGCATCTGCGGAAAGGTATTCAGTCTCATCCTCGGAGTAAACCTCATACATAGCCGTGAGGACTGAATTGACCGAATGTTTGATGCGTCCAAATTTCAAGACTGTGTGAGCATTCAGATTTTTGAAATCCTCCATTGTCCTTCCTTCAAGTGAAGCTGAATTGAGCAATCCAACCTCATTCATCGAATGTCCTACTGCATTGATCATTTTGACCAGCATGTCCATTACTTCCGGTTTCAATGATTCCTCTTCATGAAGGATCAAAACTCCTTTTTCAAAGTTGCCTCTGACTTGAATGGGTTCCGCTTTGATTTCTGCGACCAAGGCTTTTTCTTCCGGAATTTCTGCTAAAACCGGAGGCTCCGAAATGTTTTTCAGGATGGGCGTTTTCTCTTCCAGCAATTGGTCCCTATCATTCTTAAGAAGATATAGGTCTTCGGTGATGAAATGCTGAAGGTGATGGATGCTTATATTTTCCATAGCGGGAAATTGAGGAAAAATCCCCTGACCACAAAAAAAGAGGGGACAATATCTCGTGTCCCCTTTGTGTTTTTAAGCTTACTTGGTGATATCCAGGTTGAAAATCGATCTTAACTCGACTGCATCTTCAGGCTTCATTCTTTTGGCCAATACAAGTCGAAGTTGTCGTCTTCTCAAAGCTCCTTCGAAAAGCTCTATTTCTTCCGGTGTTTCGGGTTCCAGATCAGGAATTCTAACGGGCTTGCTATTATGATCCACCGCTACGAACGTGAAAAATGCACGATGAGTCATGATCTTTTTGCTGGCAGGAATGTCTTCAGCCGTAACTTCTATAAAAACTTCCATGGAGGAATTGAATGCCCTGGTCACCTGAGATCGGAGAGTTACTACGTTTCCCAGATTGATGGGCTCTTTGAAAGAAATGCTATCAGCGGAAGCTGTTACTACAATTCTGTTTGAATGTTTTTGAGCAGCTATCGCAGCCACCACGTCCATCCAATGCATGAGTTTTCCACCCATGAGATTGTTGAGCGTGTTTGTGTCGTTTGGGAGGACCATTTCTGTCATGATGGTTACCGAGTCTTTGGCAAATTTCTTCGTACTCATAGGGTTAATTTTGACCAAAAATAGAAATATAATATGGCAGTTCTAATTTTCAGATTGAAAAACGGAATATAATTTGGAATTATTTCGCTTTTCGAATTTCAAATTCCAAAAAAAATAAACAGAATTTCATCGGTAAATCCTGATTAGTTCCAGCCTTCCTTACCCAGAAGTGGTACAAAAGCAAATCCTTCATACTCTTCACGCTGTACTTCTTTGGTAGACTTCTTGGTGATTTTGAGCATAGTTTGTTTTCCGCGGGAACCTACAGGAATCACCAAAATTCCACCGATTTTCAGCTGCTGAACCAAGGACTCAGGAACAACAGGAGCTCCCGCTGTTACGATGATTTTGTCAAAAGGAGCATTTTCCGGCAAACCTCCGGTTCCATCTCCGTAAAAGAGTTTCATCTCAATTCCCAACCGGGCTAAAAACCGCTTCGTACCTTCGTAAAGCTTCTTTTGATATTCAATCGTAAAGACTTCAGCACCCAGTAAATGCAATATACTTCCCTGATATCCTGAGCCTGTACCGATCTCCAAGACTTTGTCACCGGGCTTGATATCCAGCAATTCTGTTTGGAAAGCCACCGTGTAAGGTTGGGAAATAGTCTGTCCTTCTCCTATCGGGAAAGCTTTGTCCTCATAAGCATGCGATACTAGTGCCGAGTCAAAGAAAAAATGTCTCGGAAGTTTATTGATCGCATCCAAAACTCGCTCGCTTTTGATTCCTTTTTCCCGGAGTAAAGCTACCAATGCTTTGCGTTTTCCTTTGTGCAGGTACGTGTCTTCGAGTTTGAGAAGGGGCATGAGTAATTATGGATATGGCATCGAAGATAAAAGAATATTTGGCTTAATTTGAAACCGAATTGAGCAATTAATGCTTATCCGTTGATACTTCGAAAGTTAAAATTGACCCATGTTTACAGGAATAATTGAGGCGTTTGGCACCATCCAAAAAATCACCAAAGACGGCAGTAATGTCCACTTTGACGTCAAGTCAGAATTAGCATCAGAATTGAAAATAGACCAGTCACTTGCCCATGATGGAGTTTGCCTCACGGTCGTAAAAATCGATTCTGAAAGTTATCGGGTGACGGCGATTCAGGAAACAATCTCCAAGACAAATCTTGCGGAATGGATTGCAGGAAAGAAAGTGAATCTGGAGCGTTGCATGCCTGCAAATGGTCGATTTGACGGACATATTGTGCAGGGACATGTGGATCAAACTGGAAAGGTGAAAAACATTTCAGATCAGGATGGATCCTGGGTTTTTGACTTTGAATTCGATTCAGCTCCCGGAAATGTGACCGTAGAGAAAGGCTCGATCACGATCAATGGAACCAGCCTGACCTGCTTTAATTCCGGTCCGGGAAGATTTTCAGTTGCAATCATTCCCTATACTTACGAGTTTACTAATTTTCATCAATTGAAAATCGGCGACTTGGTGAACCTCGAGTTTGACATCATTGGAAAATACATTCAACGAATCACCAAAGGCTATCCAACCGCTTAATTCGGATACTGTTTTTTGAGTAGGGAAATTTAGGCAGAGTAATCCCCTTGAATTTTTATTAGTTTAAACTTAGGCTTTTGGTTCCCGTCGTTTTGACACATCTGAAACCAACATTTGAAGTGCCTGAGTCAAATGAATGTCCCTGGCGGGCCGAAGGCCTGTAATTGACGCAGTAGTTTGCTGCGCAAAGGTAGGAGCCGCCTTTAATGACTCGCTCCTGTGCAAAAGGATTGTTTGGATTATAGCAAGGGTTCATGGTCGCATCAAGCTTTGGTGCCTGCCCAGCCAATCTTGCATATTTAAGTGCATCATACCAATCGTCTGTCAGCTCCCAGACATTCCCGATCATATCATACAATCCAAAAGTATTCGGGGCAAAGGTCTTCACCGGAGAAGTACCAACAAATCCATCGGTTCCAAGATTCTCATTTGGGAAATTTCCCTGAAAAGTATTAGCAAGGAATTGTCCATTGGGATGAAGTTCATCTCCCCAGGCAAATCGCTTTCCGTTTATTCCTCCCCGCGCAGCAAATTCCCACTCTATTTCGGAAGGAAGTCTTTTTCCTGCCCATTCAGCATAAGTTTTCGCATCCTCAAATGCCATATGAACGACAGGATGATTTTCTCGTCCCTTCAAATCGCTTCCGGGTCCTTCGGGGTGTCTCCAATTTGCACCGATTACCCATGACCACCAGCGGGAAATATCATCTGTGGGAACTGCGACGGGAGGAGGGGTGAAAACCATTGATCCAGCTACCAGAAGAGAATCATGTGGTTTGGGAGTTCCTGGGGGAACCTGAAGTTTGAGTTCTTCCCAGTCAGGTTTTCTTTCGGCGACCGTTACATATCCGGTCGCTTCGGTGAAAGCGGTATATTCCGCATTCGTCACTTCGTGAGTATCCATCCAGAATCCTGCAACTTTCAGATCAACAGCAGGTTTTTCAGGGTCATAAGCATCCTCTTCATTAGTCCCCATTATAAATTCTCCTCCGGGAATCCAAGCCATGCCAGGTTCTTTTTCTCTAGGTTCCTTGGAGCTTGAAAGTGTCATCGCCTCCGAATCCGAAGCTTGATTTTCGGATTTATTTGAATTGCATGCGAGGGTAACTGATATAATAACTGCCAGCCCAAATATTTTTGAAACAGGAAAATCCATTTTGATTCGGTTGAGTTTCCCGAAGTTAAAAGAATTTTGTTTTCAAGATTCCTTTGATCAAAATGGAATTCTGAGAATTCAATCTAGATTAGATCAATCTTTGCCTGAATTTTTTTTCGGAGCTTATTAAAAAATTGTTTGCGCTCTTTTTCTCCAACAGAACTTATCTGAGTTGATTTTTTCATCAGGTTTTCCAGGTTCCGGAACATTCCTTCATTGAAATTTTGGTCAGCCGTGCCCAGAAAATAAATGACACCGTAATTGAGGTAGGTGATCTTGTTGCCGTCGAGTTCGACGAAGAAGGTATTATCTCCGAGGACGAATTCATTAACAAAGAATTTGTATTCAGGACTCTCCTCGGTTGGGGTTTGATTAAGCATGAATTTCTTGCCTGCTTCAGCCATTTTCTCCAAGTGATCAACTACTTCTATGACACAATTGTAGAGGAAAAAAGTATCCTTTGGATTATCTATAATTCCCATTTCGTGATACAGTTCAATCTGCCTCAGAGTGGTGTTGATTCCTTCCTCATTCCAGATTTCTGTAGTGGGACACTTGTTGTAAGTCTTGATTATTTTTCTGGTAATCTCTTCATATTGATCAAAAAGATTGTCTGTGATGGAGAATTTAGCACCATTCAAATGATCGCTGAAGAGGATAGACTTGATCCAGAAAAAGATCTTGAATGCCGCGAGTTCTTTGTGATAGTAATGGTAAAATGGCGGCATGTCTTTGCATAGATAGTAAATATGTTTTTTGCTAAAACTATTTACAAGATTTAGCTGTGCCAAGACATCTTCCATCCATTCCATGAAGCTGTCTTCTTTGTAGGTATTTTGTTTTCCCTGAAAAAGGATGGTATTCGCGTTTGTGCTGAAGAATTTGTCAACTGAAACATTGAATCGCTTGCAAAGCAATTCTATTTCAGCAAAATCAAGGAGTTTTTCTCCTCGAATCCGGCGATAAGCACTGTCCATGCTGATATTCAAGACTTCCGAAACTTCATCTACCAGAGAAGTATAAGCAGGAATATAATTCTTTAACGTATTAAAAAATTGTGTCTGCGAATTCGAAATTTCCATATCATTCAATTTTATCAATTCTTTAATTTCTCAGAAATAATATAATCACAATGTATTGAATGATTGTTATTGTGCGGAATTATATTTTGTATATAGGTTAAATATAAGTCATTGGATCTGTTTAAATTAAATTCTTAGAATATTAATTAGGGAAGATTTTCCTTGAATTTATCACTGGACGGGATTTGAATTTTTTAATTGAGTTTCCTATTGTTTGTTGAATTGTCATGGTTTAGTGAATTTTTTTAAAATAGTTGATTCTCATCTGTTCAGATACCACAGCACTTTTTGGGGGAAGTGTATCATACATCCAATCCCATAGAATTGTGCTGAAGCTATAGCCACAGTTGGGATATCGGGTATGATGGAGGATATGAGCTTCCTGAATTCTTGGCAAAATATATCTTCCATAAGGTTGGTGAAGGATGAAGTGTATAAAGTTGTAGGTTATAAATCCGGAGAAAAATCCTGCAAAAAGCGTGAAGATGTTATTTAATTCCAACGCTTTCCAGAAGATTAATGACCCTATAATGAAGATAATTGTTCGGTGAAAAAATGAGACTTTTAGATTTTTTGGGTTTTGATGGTGCTCTTGATGATTGAAAAGGGTGTCCTTTTTACCGGGAACAATCAATTCATGCATCAAAAATCGGTGGACGAAATATTCTACGAAAGTCCAGCTGAGCCATCCTGAGATAAACAGGGTAATGAAATATCCTGCAGTATCCCTCAAGCTGTAAGCCAAAAGAAAAAGAAAATACATGATAGTTAAGGTATTCAGGATGCATAGCGCACCAGCTCTTGCCGGGTTTTTTGAAAGTGTTTTCATGGCTTTGGGATTTTTTATTGAAATTATCCCATCACTCTGGTCCGGAGTAATTGGTTCTAGAAGTCCGTAAGTTTGCTTTCAGGGTTTTTCCAGAATCCGTATTTCCTCGGCAAATTAAAGTGCATTTCTTGCAAATGAATGATCAGAAGAACTAGTTTTTATGATTTTTTGCAAAAAAAATACCCGGAACGCTCCCGGGTTTTAGCATAAAAAAAAAGCGGCCTTGAGCCGCTTCTGAATTATTCGCCTTTTGCTGCCTGAGCGTGTAGCTTTCCAAGTTCCTGATCAATCGTCCAAAGTCCAATTCCTTCTTCTCCGATGATATCAAAGAGTTCAAGAGCTCTTCTGGACATTGTTTCTTCTTCCCGCTGTTCGGTCACATACCATTGCATAAAGCTGAAAGTCGCAAAATCTTTTGCTTTAAAGGCGTTATCTACGATGTTGTTGATTGACTTTGTTACTTTGATTTCATGCTCCAAAATCAGTTCGAAGACTTCTCTTAGTGAGTTGAAGTGATGTCTGACTCCGGTGATTTCTGGCTGAATGGAATGTCCACCTGCTTCGTTCACATATTGGAATATTTTCATCATGTGCATACGCTCCTCATCGGAATGAGTGTAGAGGTATTGCGCAGCGTTCATATAACCCATCATATGGCACCAGGAAGCCATAGACAAATAATAAGCCGAAGACTTGCCTTCCATTGCAATCTGTTCGTTAAGCAAATTTTCAGTATCCTGTAGTAGCGAACGCTTTAGCGTTACAATTTCTTTCTGTTTCATATTGGTCTTGATTGATGCCTAAAATTAACGAAAAAAGAGATTTTTGGTTTGGTAAATTATATTCTGGAATAATTTAGAATTGATTTTTATGAGTTCCAAGAAGGAGAAAATCTCCTATCTGCTTAACGGAACAGGAATTACAGCAAGACTTTCTTCCCCTGTTTCAGACACAGCCTGAACAGCAAAAAAGTAGTTGTCCTTTGAATAGGGAAGAGTCAGGGTAGTCTCTGTTGTGAAGAATTTCTTTTCCCAAACAGCAGAGGAAGTCTCTCTCATCAATACATAATAACCTTTTGCTTTTCCAATCTTCGGGGCAGTCCAAAGCAAAATTGATTTGTTGCTTAGTCCTCTTACGTCGATTTTCACTTCCTGAGGCACATCCGGACTATTGGCCAAAGACGCAACAGAAGCAAGGTTAATCGCTGATACTTTTCTCAGGTATTCAAAGTCCATGAATTCCGGCAAGTCACCGTATTGAATCCCATTTTCCACTCTCACATTTTCATGTTGGTGGTAGAAGTTTTCGTTCATTTCAGACATTCTGGTTGCCGTGAATCCGTTTCTCATGAAGGGAGTTTGATCACCGCCTCTCAGGAATCGGTCAGATCGGTAGATGAGCTTTACCTCCATTTGATCCACGTATCGCTCCCCGACTTCCTTGATATAGCGAGCCAATTGTCTGGATTTGCTGTCATTTTCCGCATTAATTGAGCGTCGGATTTGAGCGGTTTGCTCTGTTTCTGCAAGGGGAATGCTTTCTGAAAAGATTCGGACTTTCGTGTTGTCGCTGATATTGGTTTCAGATGAATTGCTGTTGCCCACAATGTCATTGTTTAAAACTGCGGCGATATTCCAGCCTTCAGCTTTGGCTTTGTCAGCCATGTAAGTAGCGCCTTTCAGCCCTTCTTCTTCACCTGAGAAAGCTATAAATACAATTGTTGCTGAAAAATCGCCTTTAGCTAAAATTCTAGCGGCCTCAATCACTGCTGCAACTCCGCTTCCATCGTCATTGGCACCCGGTGCAAAACCTTCAGTGTCCATCACATCTTTGTTTCTTGAGTCAAGATGTCCGGAGATGATGAAGATCCGTTTGTCTGCCGGATTAGTGCCTTTTAGGGTAGCCACGACATTAGCTGCAGGAGAGTCTTTCAGGATTCTTCTTGCGTCGGCAGGAATGATATACTCTTCGATTTCAGAGCTCATTCTTCCTTTTGAGTCTTTTTCGAATGTTTTGAATTTGTCCAGCACATATTTCTGTGAGGCAGGCATTCCATTTTTTGTATTGATATTCAGGGTGTGACGGGATTGAAAGGCTGCCATTGCCTTCACGTAGCTTTCGAGGGAGTCGGAAGAAACCTCTTGCACAAATTTTTCAATGAGGGGGTTTCTTACGATGGTAGTTTGTGCAAAGAGAGTATGAGAAGCAATTCCCAGTACCAGGGCAAATAAAATTTTATACATGTGAAGATTGGTTTTAAGCTTTGCCCTAAATTTATCCTATTAGCTTCGAAACAAATTAAAATTTACATGAACACATTTCTCCCTCCCAACAAAGACGAATACGCGGCATATTTCGATAAGTACCTTTCGCAGGTAATCAATCAAAATATCTCAGATTTGATTACAAGTCAAATTGAGGATCTTAATACGCTCATTAGCAGTAAACCTGAAGGATGGGATTCGGTGCCCTATCAGTCAGGTAAGTGGACGCCAAAAGAAGTAATCGGACATGTAATAGACACCGAGCGAATCATGACTTTCCGGGCATTGTGTTTTGCCAGAGGAGAAAAATCTGCTTTACCGGGGTTTGATCAGGACCCTTATGTGCTAAATGCCCGATTTGGACACGTGCCAATTGAAATTTTGATGGAAGATTTCGAAGCTCAGCGGAAAGCACTTCGTACCTTAATTCGCACCCTTCCTGAAAGTTCATTGGACAATGTGGGAACTGCCAGCGGAAACCCAATTACCCCGCGGGCCTTATTTTGGATCATCCCCGGGCATTTTATTCATCATTTGAATATTCTCAAAGAAAGATATTAAGCTATGAAATCAAGCATGACGCAAGCGACACATATTGGAATGATTATAGGCCATGTGAGATTCCATCTGGCCGCTAAAAAATAAATTATAAACTGATGAAACTAAATATCGCAACCGTTGATGCATTTACAGACAAGGCTTTTTCCGGTAACCCTGCAGCAGTGTGTTTATTGGAAAATAGTTTGTCTGCTGAACAAATGCAGGCCATCGCAATGGAGATGAATCTCAGCGAGACGGCATTTGTGGAGAGGACAACGGAGCATGGGAATTTTGGATTGAGATGGTTTACGCCTAATCTTGAAATTGATCTCTGCGGTCATGCCACCCTTGCTTCTTCTTTTTGGATGCTGAAATCAGGCTGGGCAAATCCGGGAGAAACCATTCGGTTTCAGACTCGAAGCGGTGAACTCCGCGTCAAAAGTGATGGTGACTGGCTGGAAATGGATTTTCCTTTGATTCCGACCTTTACTGAAAAGCACCCGTTTTTTGGTGATGAGTTTTTAGGATATAAAATTGTTCATTCTTCTCAGTTGCGTAGAAACTGGATTTTTGAATTGGAGAATTCCCTCGATGTAGAAGGATTGATCCCCGATTTTGGATTGATTGCCGCCCATAGCGAGGAAGGGATTATAATTACAGCACCCGGCAAAGAGCCATTCGATATTTACAGCAGGTTTTTTGGTCCAAATGTGGGAGTGCCAGAAGATCCGGTAACAGGTTTTGCTCATTGTGCCTTAATGGATTATTGGTATCAGAGGACGGGCAAATTTGAACTCAAAGCATTTCAGGCTAGCAAGAGAGGGGGAATCCTTCATCTTGAAAAACATGATGACCGGGTGATTTTGCGAGGTCAGGCAGTGAGTGTTCTAAATGGGTATATTGAATTTTGAATCTTCTCTAACTATGGATCAAAGTAATCCGGAGGAACACAAACCCGTAAGAAAAGCTTTTACCAAATTCACGGAATATTGGCTTACAGATGCCAGTTTTAGTCTTTTGCTGGTGATTTTGATTTTCACGGTTTTCATTCTTCCTATCCTGATTGACTACGGTAAAGTGGAAATCATTTTTGTCAATACCGTATTTCTTTTTTTGTTTTTCACAGGAATATGGTCTTCCCGAGAAAAGGGTTTAATTATTCTTACCTCTTTACTTTTCATTGCTCAATTAGGACTTAGGGTATTAAGATTCAGTGACATTCATATTGACTTTTATTTGTTGGAAAGGATTGTAGGTATAGCTAACATGATCGTGTTCATATTATTGAATATCAAGCTTTTATTCAGGGATGATGAGGTGAATATGTATCGGGTGATCGGGGCTATTAATGTCTATTTATTGGTTGCAATTTTGGGAGCTTTCTTGCTTGAAATCATCCAGATTACAACTGGTCACTCCATCACCGGAGATGAGGCATTGACAGGCCAGGATAAGGATTTTGTCTATTACATTTATTTCAGTCTTGTTTCATTGACTACCGTTGGTTTTGGTGATTTTATCCCAACCCAGATAATGGCCAAAATGCTAGCGGTGTTTTTGTCAACGATAGGTGTATTATACCCGGCTGTCGTAATCGCTAAATTGTTAGGAAGAGGAAAAAACTAAACACAACTCTTCCATTGATGTAATACTTTGCCCGGAATGGACTCCTAATTATTAGTTTGTAATCAAAATAAAAGACCATCTGACTTTATGAAAAAAGTAAGTTTAGCTATTCTGCTACTGTTTTGCTTCGGGACAGGTTTTGCCCAAACCGAGCGGCAAATCGAGGTGGAATCCAAAGTGGAATCCACTGGTGAAGTGACTATCAAAGGAAAAAGAGTGCCTTACAAGGCTACTGCCGGAACTCAGCCCGTTTGGAATGAGAAGGGAAAGCCGATCGCTTCTCTTTTTTACACCTATTATGAGCGATCTGATGTCAGCGACAAAGCAAATCGCCCTTTGGTGATTTCCTTCAACGGAGGCCCTGGTTCAGCTTCAATCTGGATGCATTTGGCCTATACCGGACCGGTTTTGCTGAATATCGATGACGAAGGATACCCTGTGCAGCCCTATGGAACCCGCACCAATCCGCACTCAATTTTGGATGTGGCAGACATTGTCTACATCGATCCGGTGAATACAGGCTATTCAAGACAGACCGACCCGGAAACTCCCAGAGAGACTTTCTTCGGGATCAACTCTGATATCAAATATTTGGCAGATTGGGTTAACACGTTTGTCACCAGAGCAAATCGTTGGGCTTCGCCAAAATACCTGATCGGCGAAAGCTATGGTACCACTCGAGTTGCTGGTTTAGTTTCTCAACTTCAAAACTCACATTGGATGTATTTCAACGGAGTCATCCTAGTTTCTCCGACTGATATGGGAATTGAGCGTGGCGGTCCTGTGAAAATGGCGAACTACCTTCCATATTTTGCGGCTACAGCCTGGTATCACAAAGCCCTTCCGGCTGATTTACAAAGCAAAGATCTGGATGAGCTTTTGGCGGAAGTTGAGCCTTATACTTTAAATCAAGTGCTACCAGCGATGGTGAAAGGTGGGAACTTGCCTGAAGCCGAACGCGATGCAATTGCTACTCAAATGGCAAGATATTCAGGTTTGAGCAAGCAGTCGATTTTGGATCACAATCTTGCTGTACCGACAAGCTTCTTCTGGAAAGAATTGCTGAGAGATCAGGGAATGACAATCGGCCGTTTGGATAGTCGCTATAAAGGTTTTGACCGTCAAGGTGCAGGCACGAATTATGATTTTGATCCGGCTTTGACTAGTTGGAATCATGCTTTTGCGCCGGCATTTAATATTTACGCCAAGAACGTCTTGAAATTCAACACAGATTTAACCTACAATCTTTTTGGTCCGGTTCATCCTTGGGATAGATCAAATGAGACAACCGGATATGATTTGGGAACGGCCATGCGCCAAAATCCTTACTTGCACCTGATGGTTCAGTCGGGTTATTTCGACGGAGGAACTGATTTCTTCAATGCAAAATATAGCTTGTGGCAAATCGATCCTGCCGGAAAAATGAAGAGCAGAATTGACTTCAAAGGCTACCGAAGCGGACACATGATGTATCTGAGAGCAGAGGATTTGGCTACTTCAAATGAGGACATCCGTAAATTCATCGAAAAATCAAAAGTGGCTCCTAATATGCCTGCTAGATATAATTAAGGAGAATTTCTGAAGGGAATGAAAAGGCCGAAGAAATCATTCTTCGGCCTTTTTATTTAAAACTCATGTAATTTTTGAAGCTGTCAAAATCAACAATCGGTTCTTTCGAGCCTGAGAGTTCACCAAGAATCTGATAAACATCTGCTGGTTTTTTTCCTGCCTTCCGAAGGAATTGAATAGAAGTGGATCCTTCCGTCTTCGAAAGTTTTTCCTTGTTTGGACCCCTGAGGAGTTTGTGGTGGAGGAAGGTAACCTCTTTGAAAGTCTGATCACTCAATTTCTCCGCGACTAGTTGCTGAGCAAGAGTGGATCCAAATAAATCTGTTCCTCTTATGATAAAGTCCACTCCATAATGCAAATCATCAATCACGGAAGTGAGCCGATAGGCCGGCAATCGCTCCTTTTTTCTCACTGTAAAAAAGGCAGTTTCATCGGGAAGTATATAGGATTTGAATTGATCCGGGTACTCTTTGATTTTAATAAAATCTGCTGTAAATGTATTGTATCTCCAGGCCACCTCTTCCCGATCAAGGGGAATCCGGCGGTCCTGGCAATGGCCTAAATAATAGCCGGATGAATCCATTTGCTGGATTTTTTTGCGGGAGCAGTCGCAGGCAAAAAGTATATTCCGAGTTCTCAGCTTTTCTAAACCTTCTTCATACAGGCTTAATCGATGGTTCTGCGACCATTCAGAGTCAAACTCATGCAGATTTTTAGGTCCAAGATCATAGCTGATTTCCATGAAATCCAACGTGTCAAAAATGTCCTGAACGTATTCGGTGCGAAATCTTTCCCGATCCAAATCATCGATTCTGAGCAAGATTTTGGCGCCATGTTTTACCGCCAGCGCTTTTGTTATCAAAAATGAATAGAGATTTCCCAAGTGTAAAAATCCACTTGGAGTAGGGGCTATTCGGGTGAGTTTGAATTCCATTCGGTAAAATTAGCCAGTTTCATGCTATTCAACATTTTTGAACTTAAATAAAAAGCATGATTTGAGTTTTCGCAAGTCCCGATCCTGCCTTAAGTTTCTTTAACTCAATATTTTTTCTGTCCTGAAAAAAGCAAAGTAATTTTGTCTTAAATGAATCTGAACTCTACGTTTCTTTTTTTGATCACAGTAATCCTGATTCTTTATTCACAGGTAATTTTTGCTCAGGCATCCTATTCAGGAAATGTGCTTGACGCGACTGACAAGCGATACGTTGAAGGTGTAGAGGTCTCAATTCTCGCGAAAGAGCAAACGGCGATGACCAACTCTAGAGGATACTTTTCTGTAAAAGCTTCCGTGGGTGATACGCTGATTTTCAGATTTCCGGGTTTCATTGATCAAAAGATCAAGCTCACCGCAGACCGATTTTTATTGGTTCAAATCCAGGATCGGGCAAGATTACTTCCCACTTTCGAAGTGAAAGGCGAACCTTATGCGTTTCGATTTCGGGATGGAAAACTAACCCTGATTGATCCAAATGAAAAGTCTGAACCCTCGAAAAAAGGGGAAGTTTCAATGAGTGCAGGAACGTCTATGGGTGGAGGATTTACGATTTACGGACCGATTTCTTACTTCTCAAAAAAGGCCCGACAAGAGCGGGAATACCGCGAAAAACAGGAAGTTTTAAGACGAAGACAAGGTTACCTAGCTGTGGTGGATTCTGATTCGGTTCGCTCGGTTTTTATGGATGATTATCAAATTGACAGAAATACCTGGGATAAAATCATTGTCGGATTCAATCAGGCGCATATTCACCACCAGTTTTTAGACTGGTCAACGGAAAAAGTTTACGCCAGATTAAGTGAGTTTATCCTGCAGGAAAAAGACTGGGTCAATTAGACTTTTCGCTTAAAGGACCAAGTCACATAAAATTTTGCCACGATTTCACCGGATGGACTTTTGCCTGTCGAGACCATTACCAACTGACCGGTTTCTCCCGGATTCATCCCATGGATTAATTTAAAAAGTTCCGCTCCCTGATCACATGTAAAAGTAATTTTCTGATTGGCCTTCTTGTGGTATTCAGCTTTGAAATCCACGACAAGCATGCTGAATTGACCCTTTCCTGCAATGGCTAACTGGCAAAGTGCTCCTGTGCTCAGTTCTGCTGCTCCGGCCAATGCTGCGAAGTAGATTGACTTAAATGGATTTTGATTTCGCCAAAAATAGGGGATGGTGACTTCGCACTTTTCCGGGCTGAGGCTTTTCATTTTCAGTCTCCAGAAAACTGCAGAAGGCAATTTAAAAAGCATAGCCCACCAAAAAATAAAAGGGCTGGTCATTTTTCCGAGGTAGTTTTTTGCTGCTGGAGTTAGACCAGAAGCTTCAATTGATTTTTCCATCTAAGAATAATTTTAATGAAAATACTAAAATTTATTTGGTGCTTTAACCTTGGTACTCTTTTTGAAATTTCATTCTAAGATTAATTAAACTACCAATGAAAAAGATACTATTAATTTTCGTCGTAGGAATTTCTGCATATGCTTGTGCTACAGTTCCACTGACGGGAAGAAGCCAACTCTCTCTAGTGTCAAGTGGAGAAATACAACCACTCGTAAATGAGGAATATTCCAAAGTAATAAAGGAAAGCAAAGTTGTAAATGGAACAAGTGAAGGTCAGAGAGTTCTCAAAGTGGGGAATAAAATGGCCAAAGCAGTGGAAAAGTACCTGATTTCTGAAGGTTATTCAGACCTTGTAAAAGAGTTTAATTGGGAGTTTAACTTATTGGAAAGTGCTGATGTAAATGCTTGGTGTATGCCGGGTGGCAAAGTTGCTTTTTATACAGGCATCATGGCTGTGGCAAAAGATGAGGCAGGAGTCGCTGTAGTAATGGGGCATGAAATTGCCCACGCTGTTGCAGCTCACGCACGGGAAAGAATGTCCACCGGTTTGGTTACCAACTTTGGGGTAGGAGTACTTTCAACTGCAATTGGTCAAAACCCTTCTTTGACTCAAAATATCTTATTGCAATCTGTAGGTATTGGAAGTGAATTGGGTATGTTGAGTTTCTCAAGAAAGCATGAGTTGGAAGCAGACGAAATGGGGCTGATATTCATGGCGATGGCAGGATATGATCCCCGACAAGCTCCAATTTTTTGGGAAAGAATGAATGCCCAAGGAGGTCAGGCACCACCTGAGTTTTTGTCTACTCACCCCGGTCCAGCGAACCGAATTGCAAAGCTGAATTCTCAAATGCCGGAAGCTTTAAAATATTACAAGCCTTGATTAATAAAGTGTTAAGTCCAAAGTATCAAGAACCAAGTATTAATTGAGAGGCAAGAGCCAATAAGCAAGAATTAAGACAGAAGTATTAAGACATAAGACTTACAAAAGAAAAACCCGGAAGCGATTCCGGGTTTTTCTTTTTAATTGATAGTATAATTCACAATCCTGAAAACTTGTTTTTTATCAAGTACTCAAATTCTGGTTGGTTCTTCCGTCTTCGGTCTTCCGACTCCGGTCCTCTTTTCCCTTATCTATTGGTAAAACCTCTAAGTTTGACCTGAGTAAGTTTCCTTTTGGTATCCAAAGGAAAATCTCCCCGCATCATCCAATCATAATAGCCGGGTTCTTCTTTGAAGACTTGCTCGATGGTTTTTCCTTTGTGCTTGCCAAAATTGAAAATTTCCTGTCCATCATTGTTGAAAACGAATCTTCCTGCAAGATCAACCATTTTCTCATTGACGAGTTCGTGGATTTTTTTCATGTCATTTTCAAAGACACCCATTTTATTTCCCTGAAGATCTTCCACTTCTTCACCCAAGTACCGTTCGATTTGAGCTTTGAATACATCCAAAGTAGCAAGTGTATCCGCTTCGGCGCTGTGCGCATTTTCAAGCTTTCGACCGCAATAAAACTGATAGGCCGCAGTCAGATTTCTCTTTTCCATCAGGAAGAAAATCTTTTGAGCATCCAGTAAATTTCTTTTTTCGAGATCAAAATCAATTCCTGCACGGAGAAATTCTTCCACCAACAGCGGAATATCATACTTCAAAACATTGAATCCTGCCAGATCTGCTTGTCCAAAAAACAGTTGAAGCTCCTTCGCCAAATCTTTGAAGGTTGGTTCGTTTTTGACATCTTTATCGTAAATCCCATGAATAAGCGAGGCTTCTAAAGGAATCGGGATTCCCGGGTTCACACGTTTGGTGAGAATTTCCTGACCTCCGTCAGGATGGATTTTCACGATGGAAATTTCTACGATCCTGTCTGTAGAAACATTTATTCCGGTAGCTTCCAGGTCAAAAAATGCTATTGAATTCCTTAAGTTTAAACGCATGGTTAGTTAAATTTTGCTTTGATTCCTTCCAGATCTATGTTGTCATAGTTACCAGAACTCATCAAAAGTAAGTTAGAATTAGAATAGTCCTGAGCCAAAAGGTACTCTTTTAGTTCAGCGCTATCTGTAAATAATTTCAGATCGGATCGTTCAAAACCGGTTCGCAAAGTATCCTCATCCATCAATTCGAGTTTTTTCAAAGCCACGGTATGAGGGTTCAGATAGATGACTGCAACATCAGCAGATTTCATTGATCCTGCATAGTTAGGCAAAAAGGCCTTGTTTAGCGAAGAATAGGTGTGAAGTTCTTGTACTGCGACTAATTTTCTTTCAGGAAACTGAGCCTTGACGGCATTTACGGTAGCCTGAAGTTTGGAAGGAGCATGGGCAAAATCCCGGAACAAACTGGAGTTTTCACCTTTTGCCAATAATTCTTGGCGCTTGGCAGCTCCTTTGAAATTTTGGATTGAGGCGTAAAACTGCTCATCAGAAAGTCCCAGCGATCTGCAAATATTCATTGCTCCCTGCAGGTTTTGAAGATTATGATCTCCGAAAATCTTAATCTGAATTAAGCCTGAAGGTGTTTCCAGAAATGTTTTTCCGTTTTTAATCTGAGCAGGATGTGCTTTATAGGGAGTTTTGATGGCTTTAATTTTGACTTGCTCAGCAGCTTCCTTCACGAGTGGATCTGCTTCGCAATAAATGAGTTGGCCCGAATCAGGAGTTCTGCTCATCAGTTCACTAAACTGAGCCTTGTATTCTTCGAAGTCCGGAAAAACATTGAAGTGATCCCAGGCGATGCCGGAAACCAAAGCGATGTCGTGTTTATAATGGAAAAACTTTGGAGTTCGATCCAGCGGGGAAGTCAAGTATTCGTCTCCTTCAATGATAACAACCGGTGCATCTGATAGGCGAACCATCAAATCAAATCCTTCGATTTGGGCACCAACGAGGTAATCAAAATCTACTTTTTGATCTTTCAGCACATGGAGTATTATTGAGGTGATCGAGGTTTTTCCATGAGATCCTGCGATGACTACCCGCATTTTGTCGATGCTTTGATTGTAAATGAATTCCGGAAATGAGAAAACAGGAATCCCTGATTCCTGGGCTTTGATAAGCTCAGGATTATCGATTCTGGCGTGCATTCCAAGGATAATTCCATCCAGATCAGAAGTAATTTTCTCAGGGAACCAACCGTATTTCGCAGGCAATATCCCGGCCTTCTCCAAACGGGTTCTGGAAGGCTCATAGATTTCATCATCGGAACCACTGACCTGATAGCTTTTGCTTACCAGTGCCAAAGCGAGATTATGCATCACGGCGCCTCCGATTGCGATGAAATGATATTTTTTCATAGGTTGGTTGGATCAGTTTTTACTTTCTTTTTCAAACTTAAAAATAAAAGTCGGGAGCATGCGGGCCAGGCTTTCCGAAACAGAAGTTTTTTTTTCGGGGGCTTGTTTTCTTTAATTTCGGACAAAATCACCTGGTAATGCTCTCTGATAAATTCGCTTACTTTTCCCTTTCTATGCTTTACATGCTGGTATGGGCAATTATTTACTTGAAAAGCCCATGGAAACGTGGAATGGTAAGAGTTGGTTTGGTAGGTGGAATAATGGGAATTCTTGCTGAATACTGGTATTTCCGTGATTACTGGAGGCCGCCGACATTGTTTGGTGAGGGGATTGTCGGCATTGAAGATTATATCATCGGCTTTGCTCTTTTCGGAGTGGGCGGATATATCCATTCCTCTTTTACCCGGAAAAAGATTGACTTTGAAAAGCAAACCGGAGCGAAAAACAGAGATTTCTTGTTTTTGTTTCTGATCGGATGCGGGAGTTTGACGCTCTTTAGCGTGGTCCTCGGGATTCATTCCGCATACGTTACCTTTCTCACGTTTTTCCTTCTTTCGGCTTACATCTGGGTTCAGCGACCCGATTTGATCAGGCTTTCAATTATATCAGCCTTTGCTACACTGGGGATATCATTAGCCATTTACTACCTCAATTTCAATTTGCTATTCCCGCATTTTTGGGATAAATACGGGATGCTCGACAAACCCGTTTTAGGCTATAAATTGCTGAATATCCCACTTTCCGAAATGCTTTGGCACCTAACCTGGGCAATGCTTTGCAGCATGTTCAGAGGCTACCGAAACGGAGTCTATTATAAATAAACAATAATCTTAAGAGGCTTGGTTTTTGAGGTTTCCCTTGTTGATAACTTGGGTAAAAGTTGTTTAAAACTCTTGACTCAGGACCTATACATTTGTTTCTATGAACGAGAAAAGACCCAATCCTCTGATCACCCGAAAAAAGCCTTCCTACGAAAATACGAGTATGCTTGGAAAAGTGCCACCACAGGCCACAGACCTGGAAGAGGCAGTTTTGGGAGCATTGATGCTGGAGAAAGATGCCTTGACTAACGTCATTGACATTCTGAAAGTGGAGAGCTTTTACAAGGATTCCCACCAAGTGATTTTTCAGGCGATTTTGGATCTATTCACCGATACTCAACCGATAGATTTGCTTACTGTAACCACACAGTTGAGGAAAAGCGGGACGTTGGAGATTGCAGGCGGAGCTTTTTACATCACAGAACTGACTTCGAAAGTCGCTTCTGCAGCCAATATAGAATACCACGCAAGAATCATCACCGAGCAGGCGATCAAGCGGGAAATGATCCGAATTTCTTCCGAAATCCAACGAGATGCCTACGAGGAAACGACTGACGTATTTGAGCTTTTGGATAAGATGGAGCAGAGTCTTTTTCAAATCTCAGAAAAAAATATCAGGAAGAATTATTCAGACATGAAGACCATCATGCGGGAAGCCATTGCTGAGATGGAAATCAGAAAGCATCAAAAAGATGGATTGACAGGTGTTCCTTCCGGATTTACGGCATTGGATAGGCTGACTTCAGGTTGGCAAAAATCTGACCTGGTGATCATCGCTGCTCGTCCTGCAATGGGTAAGACAGCTTTTGTACTATCAGTTTTGAGGAATGCAGCTGTGGATCACAACCGTCCTGTCGCCATTTTTTCACTCGAAATGTCCTCCATCCAGTTGGTCAATCGTCTGATAGCAGCTGAAGCTGAACTGGATTCAGAAAAAATCAAGAAGGGTCAACTTGCTGATCATGAATGGGCTCAGTTGGTTCATAAGACAGCTAAACTTTCCAAAGCGCCACTTTTCGTGGATGATACTCCTGCTCTTTCCATCCTGGAACTTCGGGCAAAATGCAGAAAACTGAAAGCTCAGCACGACATTCAAATGATCGTAATTGACTATTTGCAGCTGATGTCTGGTGATTCCAAAGGAGGAAATTTTGGAGGTAATCGTGAACAGGAGATTGCTAGTATTTCCAGGGCGCTCAAAAAGATCGCGAAAGAACTCAGCGTCCCGGTTATTGCGCTATCGCAGCTTTCCAGAGCAGTGGAAACAAGAGGTGGAGATAAGCGTCCGCAACTTTCGGATTTGAGAGAATCAGGAGCGATCGAGCAAGATGCCGATATGGTTATGTTCCTTTACCGTCCTGAATATTATGGAATTACCGAAGATGAAGACCATAATTCCACCCAAGGAGTGGGTGAGGTAATTATTGCTAAGCACAGAAATGGTTCTCTTGATACGGTCAAACTCCGATTCATCGGACGCTTCACCAAATTCACAGATCTCGATAATTATGGAGGCCAGAATATGGGTTCGAAAGAGCCTATGTATGGGCAAAAATTCGTCAGCCAATCCAGCGGGATTGGAGAATTTGAAGCCGGAAATACAATCAAACTTCAAAGCAGAGCCAATGAAGACGACACGGATGACCTGATGAACAAAGGATCCAAACCAACCAAGTTCTAATCTAAAAAAGAATGAAGGCCATTGTCCTAAATCTCGATTCGAAAGAAAAAATCAAACTGACTGATGTTCCGGAATCGATTTTAGGCCCGGGAGAGGTAAGGGTAAAAATCAAAGCTGCTGCCCTTAATCATCGGGATGAGTGGAGCAGACAGGGATTATATCCAAATCTGAAATCCGGTGTAATTCTGGGTTCTGATGGTGCGGGAGTAGTTTCGGAGATTGGGAAAGGAGTAGATTCATTTTGGCTTCGCAAAGAAGTAATCATCAACGCAGCCATAAATTGGGGCGATAATCAAAGCTTTCAAGGTAAGAATTTTGAAATTTTGGGAATGCCCCGAAACGGCACTTTTGCAGAAAGTGTGGTTGTTCCGGCGGATCGGCTTCACCAAAAACCTGATCATCTTACTTGGGAAGAAGCCGCAGCTTTGCCCTTGGCAGGCCTCACGGCTTATCGGGCATTGACTTATCAGGGTCACTTGGAGGAAGATGAAAATGTTCTTGTAACAGGTTTTGGGGGTGGTGTGGCTCAATTTGCAGCTCAGTTTGCCTTAGCTCTTGGTGCAAAAGTTTCAATCAGCAGCAGCAGTTCTGATAAGATCAAAAAAGGCCTGAAAAAGGGAGCTTCTTTTGGTTACGATTATACAAATCCTAAATGGGTTGATCAGGCTATAGTGGATTCACGAGGAGGATTTGATCTTATTATCGATGGTGCGGCGGGAGATTCTTTCAATCAATTAATCCAGGTTTGTAAGCCCGGAGGACGAGTTGTTTTTTATGGAGCGACCAGAGGCAATCCGGGAAAATTAGAAGCGAGACGGGTTTTTTGGAATCAATTAAAAATCATAGGAAGCACGATGGGTTCCGACAAAGATTTTAGGAAAATGCTTCAGTTGGTAGAGCGAAAAGAGATTCATCCTGTGATTGACAAAGTATTTCCGTTGGATCAAGCGATTGATGCTTTTGATCGAATGAGAGCCGGAGAGCAAATGGGAAAGATTATTCTGAAGCCTTAAATTTGCTTGTAAGTTTCCGAAAATTCCTTTTGAGCGACCCGGTAAATCTCATTTTTTTCTGGGGGTGTGACGAGATAATCTCCGGGTTTTACGGTCATAGATTCTCCCCAGGGAGCCTCAAATTCAAGAGCATCAAGTGCTTCTAAAAATTCAAAATCAACATTTGAAACACGGTATGCCAGTATTTCACCTATAGGTTTGTAAGTAGCCCAACCTTGTTCCAGGCAATGTTCTATTTCATATTTTTTTGAAAAAACATCCTCTTTCACCAGATATTGCTCCAATGAACTCGTTTGATTTTCTACCAGCATGTCACCCGCACTAGCTTGATTTTTGGTTTCAAATCCGTCAGAGGTTTTGGTCATTATCCAGGTTCCAAGCTCAGCTTTTTTGGCTTTTACCAGCGAGAATTTTTTATAGCGGGAGCCATATTTTTCTATAATGGGTAAAAAATGCGCCAGGAATTCTTTTTGGGAGATCATATTTAAAACCGTTTTCAAAGTGAAAGTCCTACTTTTCAGTTTACTAAATTGGCAATTAAAAATTATGATTATCCGCAATTCTGCCAGTAAGGTGAAAATGAGGTGAGAAAATGGCGGATAATCGTCCACAGACTACGGTCGACTGACCACAGTTGCTGCTTTTGAACTTC
>VFKK01000301.1 GCA_009885605.1 Cyclobacteriaceae bacterium
AAAAGGGGGAATCGCATTTCCGCATCATTTAACCCGATCTGCATCATTTTGCCTCCCGGAATTCCAGATACTTTAAAACCACCTTAAAAAACTCTGTGAAAATCGGTGCCTTCCTCGGTGCAACTCTGTGTAAAAAAAAACCTATTCCTTCTGCCTAAAAAAACTCTGTGTTCCCTTTTTGCAAAAAAAAACCGGATCCTACGCGAATCCGGCCTTTCTGCCATTTCAACCAGGTAAGTTTCAATCTATCATTTATCAGCAGGGATGAGGACTTGGTCTATCACGTGGATGATACCGTTTGATGCCGGTACGGTTCCGATGATTTTTGCGCCATTGATGGTAACTGTTCCATCTTCAGCTACAGCTACGGTCACGTTTCGACCGTCTGCTGTTCCAAGGTTTCTTCCATTGACGAAGTCTTCAGGTTTGTAAACACCTAACAAGACGTGGTATTCCAGAATATCCCGAAGTTTTCGTTGGTTTTCAGGTTTCACCAAATTGTCCACAGTTCCGGCGGGAAGCAGGTCAAACGCTGCATTCGTCGGAGCAAAAACTGTGAACGGTCCGACATTACTAAGAACATCTACATAACTGGCAGCTTGCAAAGCAGCAACGAGCGTGGTATGATCGGGCGATCCGACTGCTACCTGGACCACATTAGGTTTTGATTCCTTGTCCTGTACGCCGGATTGTCCGACAGCTGGGGCAGATTCTGTTGAAGTCGCTGTGGCTTGGCCATCCGACTGCCCACCGCAACCCGCAGTTAGGAGAAGTAGCACTATTCCAAAGGTGATGGGGAGAAGATTTTTCATGGATTAATTAGTTAAAATTTCATTCGAAGATAATAAAGGATAAAAATATCCTTTATGATAAAAATCATCTTTTGGAATGAAGTTTATCTTCAAAAATGAATTTTCAAATGGAGTGATTTGGACCAATATAACTAACCCGAAGCGCGGAAGCGAATTGGGATATAAAACCGACCAGAATGAATATTCAGATGAATTTTTGGAAAAAACTTACTGCTGAGGAAAGACTCGATCGGATCCAGCTGGCTTTGAAGGATAATGTTGACTTCAGCAAGGATGCCAATCTCGGCTATCCTGCATCCAGGTTGGATGAACGGGTTTTTGCAAATGAATCTCTTTTCCTGAGGGAAATGCCAGTGTTGAACACCTACATCGCAAACCCAAATCATATCGGTTGTCATACCTATGGGACCTCGGAGTATTCCTTCAAAGGAACCCAGGCTATCGAGCGGGAAGTCCTGAATATGATTGCGGTGGATTTATTCAAAATAGAAGAAGGTGAATTTGACGGATATATTTCACCGGGAGGTACAGAGGCGAACTTGCAGGCACTTTGGATTTACCGAAATGAATTCATGAAAAAGCATGGAGCCAGATTGGACGAAATTGTAATCCTTGCCTCTGAGGATGCTCATTACTCCATTCCGAAAGGAGCAAATGTGTTGATGCTGGATTTGGTTTCCGTTCCGGTTCACCCGGATACACGCGAAATTAGTCTTGAGGCAATCAATATTGTTGTCCGGAATGCCATCAAATCAGGAAAAAAATATTTCATCGTCATATCCAATTTGGGAAGTACGATGTTTGGGTCGGTAGATGATCCTGAGCTTTTCTCGACCATCCTCAAATCCCTTGGTGTGCCCTATCGGATTCACGTGGACGGAGCCTACGGAGGATTTGTTTATCCTTTTGGAGACCATGAAAGCAGGATTAATTTCCAGAATCATGACATAAATTCCATTACAATCGATGCCCATAAGATGCTGCAGGCACCCTACGGTACGGGGATTTTTATTTGCCGCAAAGGGCTGATTGAATTCGTCGTCACCAAGGAAGCAAAATACGTGGAAGGGCTGGATTTGACCCTTTGTGGAAGCAGGTCCGGCGCTAATGCAGTTGCAGTCTGGATCATTTTGACGACTTATGGTCCCCATAAATGGTTTGAAAAAATCTCTGTACTCAAGATGCGGACAAACTGGCTTTGCAAGCAGCTCGATGAATTGGCAATTCCTTATTTCAGGGAACCGGAAATGAATATTGTCGCCATTCGATCTTCAGCAATCCCGAAATCTGTCGCCCAGAAGTTTAATCTTGTGCCCCAATCCCACGATGATTCTAATAAATGGTACAAAATTGTTCTGATGGATCACGTAGAAATCGAGCATTTGAAAGATTTTATGGGGGTTTTGAAGTCTACAAAAGTCAATGACTCTGCCGGAATCATCCCCTGATACCTTTTTTTCATTTACCAGATTATGATTATCCGCAACTTTGCCGGTAGGTTCTAAATAGTGGTTTGAGCGGCTGATTGTCGAAGGACTACGGTCAACAGATGAAAGCTGCTTCAATTGGACTTCAGCCCTTGTTTTAATTATTTAGTGGCAAGAAAGCGGGTACTCATAAAATAAATTTTCAAAAGCTGCATAAACTTAAAAACCTTTTTTCTAATGACTTTCGGCAATAAGCTTCATTCCCATTCTTTCTTATCTTGCGTTATCCTTTACCATGAGAAAATCTGCTGCCATTATTCTACTTACCTGCTTTGGTCTGTACCACCTCGGATTTTTTGCGGTGCAGTTCCTTATGCCTATGGCAATTCATCAGCATTGGGATAACCAAATTTGGGAAAATGAGGAAGCCTTGCTAGAGGGTAAACTGATAAGGATTCCCTTTTCTATGCCGTATGGGCAAAATCAGGAAAACTTCCAGCATGTTAATTTTCCGATGGAAATAGAAGGAAAAGTAAACCGCGTGATCAAGCAACGGTATTTTGAAGATCATCTGGAAATAGTCGTGGTGGAGGATGAGCTCCAAATGAAACTTGATGAGCAAGTGAAACTCTGGATTTTCTCCCTTGGATCTGATCAGGGAGATTTTGACGGCCCGCCTTTGCAAAAAGTACTTTTAAAATCCTTTGTAAAAGACTTTGTTCCAAACGCAATCGATTTAACCTTTTCACCAAATCTTACCGGAATCCTGATCCGGCAATCTTTTCCTTTTTTGTTCAGCATTCCACAGGGAATCAAGGACATCATTTTGCTCCCTCCCCGGGAAATTCATTTGTCCAGAATCTTTTTTCGGGGAAATAATCCCTGAATTTTTCCCATCAATTATGACTTCTTTCTATGAAATACAAGTATTATATCTACTTGCTTATGGGCTTTTGCTGGCTATCAGCCAATGCATTTGCACAGCAAGACACTGTTAAAACCTTAACTCTCGAAGAGATTAAAATCCAGAATTTCCGGCTTCAAAACCCGGTCACCAGTCTCCCGTCGACGCATGGATTGATGGTAGTCGGCGGAAGGAAATCGGAAGTGATTTCCCTGAGCGGACTAGCTACTAATCTTGCAGAAAAGACTGGTCGTAGCCTGTTTGCCAAAATTCCTTCCGCATTCATTTATGACATGGATGGTTCCGGAAATCAAATCAACCTCTCTGTGAGGGGATTGGATGGACACCGCAGCTGGGAATTCAACGTGCGCCAAAACGGCATTATGATCAATACCGATATCTATGGCTATCCTGCCAGCCACTATTCCATGCCTATGGAAGCGGTCGAGCAGATCGAGCTGATTCGTGGAACCGCTGCATTGCAGTATGGTCAGCAATTTGGAGGTATGCTCAATTACGTGCTCAAAAAGCCCGATCCAAATAGAAAGTTCAGTCTTGAAAATATCAGTTCTGCAGGGTCTTTTGGTCTCTTGTCCAACTACACTTCCGTGGGAGGGACAGTTGGGAAGTTCAGCTACTTTGGGTACTACCAAAAACGGAACTCCAAAGGATATCGAGATGGCGGTGAATCCGAGTCGGATGCCCAGCATGTGGAAATTTCGTATCACATTAACGATCGACTAAAAGCCAAAGCAGAACTGAGCAGAAGTATATTTCAATACCAAGTTCCAGGTCCCCTTACTGATGCTCAGTTTAAGGAAGACCCAACCCAAGCTACACGAACCCGGAATTATTACAGTCCTGAAATCTGGGTTCCCGCATTGACACTGGAAGGCAAGTTGGCAAAAAACACCAGTTTCAGTCTGGTAGGAAGCGGAATTTTTGGTCAGAGAAGCGTGGTGACTTTTGATGCCCTTGCCAATGTGCCCGATACCATCAACAGTGCCACTTCCCAATATGCAGCAAGAAATGTGGATATAGATAATTACCATACCCGGACACTTGAGGCAAGAATTCTTCATGGGTATACTTTAGGTTCTGTCCGAAATGATCTCTCTATTTCTGTCCGTTATTTCAACAATTCTTTTGATCGCAGGCAGCGGGGAAAAGGGACGACCGGCACAGACTATGACCTTACAGTTATGGGTGAATTTCCCAGAGATATCAATTTGAAAAGCCAAAGCATCTCTGCGTCCCTGGAAAACCAATTTCACTTAAATGACCGATTTTCAATATCACCTGGAATACGGATAGAGAATGGAAGTTCAGTAATGAGCGGAACCATCAGTTATGTGGAAGCAGAGCAGGTGCCTCAGGAGATAGAATATGATTTCGTGACTTTGGGGATAAACACCAATTATCAGTTTTCGCCTTCCAATCGCCTGTATGGAGGAATTTCCCAAGCCAACAGACCGGTCCTGTTTCAGGATATAATTCCCGGAAATCCTCTAACTGTAATCAACCCAAACCTTACGCATAGCTTTGGATACAATTCGGAAATAGGCTGGGAAATCAGCCCCAAGGAGTCGATGCATTTAAACGCTACCCTGTTTTACACATTTATAGGCAACCGAATCGGCAATATTTTAGTAGAGCAGGATGAAACTTCTCTCATTCAAAAAAGCAATGTGGGCGACAGCGGAACGGCCGGGGTTGAACTCCTTTGGGACTGGGAATTTCTGAAGAAAGATCGCTTTGCTCTCTCCTTTTACACATCCTCCAGTTGGATGAATGCACGATATCTAAATGGTTTTGTGGCCGGAACGGAAGGAAATAAAGAAATTGAGGGAAATCATGTCGAAGCCGTTCCTGAATGGATCAGCCGAAATGGGTTGGCTGCTTCTCATGGTTCATTTCAATTGGTTTTGCAGCATCAGTTTGTCAGCGAATCCTTTGCCGACGCCCTCAATACTAAAACTCCACCTCCCTCCGGTGCGGTTGGTTTAGTTCCTTCTTATCACATTTGGGATCTTCAGGGGATTTATACTTTTGAAAACCTGACTTTACGGGCAAGTTTTCAGAATATTTTCGACAACTCTTATTTCACAAAAAGGCCCCAAATGTATCCGGGACCTGGCATATGGTCTTCAGACGGAAGAAGTTTGGTTGTTTCCCTGGGTTTCAGAATATAATCTCAAGTATTCTGCAGGTCAATTACCGGATAAAAAAAACCGACCTCTACAAGAAGTCGGTTTTTTGCAATCAAGAAAACCTAAGAAACTTTACGCTAACAAAGAGAAAGAAGTTTCTTCTTGGGGTGTTAAAAAGAGTTTTATTTTTGAATAAAGGAAAGCTATCATGATGGTTTTTGACTGGTTAACGGACGTAAGAAATAGATTTTCCAAATCACAATTCCGGCCATCAGAGCAAACATTCCGAGGATAACCCACCCATTGGCTACGCCGAAGAATTTCCTCCACTCCATTAATTCAAAAGCGCTCGAAGCAATTCTTCCTGCCAGTGTCAATTGAAAAATTCCCCATCCCCACCAAAGAATAGGATGATAAGGGGTCTCCCGAATACCGAAGATGAGTGGGAAGATAATCGGCGCATGTGCCCAGATCATAGAAAAAGTAAATCCCAAAAAGAAGGTGTGAAGCAACAGGTCATAAAAGAGAACCTGACCTTCCAGAAATAGTAAAATCAAGCCATGAAGCATCAGCCAGACATATCCAATGCGGAGACCGATTCCGATGTAGCGAAACTGATTGCCTTTCTTTGCCGCCACTTTTGCCATATCAAAATACAAGAGCCAGGCAGCCAGAAGTACTCCGGCCAGGCCAAGTATTTCATTCCCCCATCCATGAAAGGGGAAAATCAATCCAATAAAAAATAAGCCCGCAAGTGCTCCCAGGAGTTTTTTGGACCAGGCAGGTACCGGTAGAAATTGACTCAGCTCCAGTCTTTCACCCAAAATGGTAAAAAGTAAAAAACCAATCCACCAAGTGGTACCGGCTGCTATCAGCCCGAGATTCCAAACCATGAAATTTCCAATAAACCAGCAAACGGCACCCAGGTAAATAAGGTAGCTGTGAAAATGAGGATGCCGAACCGACTGCAAATGCATGATCGCCGATAGTCCAAATGAAGCAGCCATCAGAAGAACAATTCCAATCTGAGTCTCTCCGGCAATGAAAAACAAGGAGGAAAGCCCACTTACAATTGGCACCAGAAACCATGCTTTTTGCTTCATTACCATCCCTCGCTCCAGAGAAATCAAGGTACCCAGAAATCCCCCCACCATCAATAATCCATGCTGAGCGGCAGCTTCGGTAAGGGGAATTACGACGCTTCCCAAGCGAATCCAGCCTCCTGAAATTCCTGCTAAAAGTCCAATCAGGACCAAGGGAAGGATGTGAATAGGTTTGAGGTATCTCATCATATATAAGGATAAAAATATCCTTTATTTAAGTAAAAGAAAAGGAGCTTTTGGAGCTCCTGTTGAATTTAATTTCTTAAGCCTAAATCTATCAGTTTTCAGCTGTTATGATTCAAAATCTTTGTAACGCAGGTTTTCTGATTTTCACCATCAGTCATTTCTCCGTAAATCTTCCGAAAGAGACTCCTCTTTCCTCGGAGTGACGAAATAAGCATCAGTTATCTAGCATCGGTCATCGGTCATCACCCCCTAACCCCCTGAAGGGGGAATAGCAAACACCGGTGTCACCCAGCATCGGTCATCCCACATCCGTCAGCTGTACCTCCAGGCTTTCAATTTCTCCCTGAAGGGCCAAAAGGTGTTGCTTCATTTTCTCCATTATTTCTTCCGAATCCACCTGGAACGAGTTTATCAGGTTTTGATAATAGGCCACACCCTGGATCAGATTCTTTCGGAATTTATCCAAATAGGCTTCTTTTTTCGGTGATTTATCAGGCATGAATTCTTCAAACTCCTTCCTCAGGTAGGTCACGTAAAGTTGCAATTCCTTCACAAATGCATGAGGCCGATCCAGTTCCAGCTTGAGGTTGATCTTGCCATAGATATGATCAGCCATTTCCTTCAGGCTGTAGATTCCTTTGAAATACGCAAGGTTTGGACCGGGACAAATCGTCACTGCCGACAGGTTTCTCTTGGGTGTTTCTCCGTTTGCAAGAATTGCCGGAGCGCTGAGTCCTTCGCAGAGACAGTCTTTCGCTAAAATCAGATCCATGTCATGCTGGGAGATTTCACCTTGCTCGAATTGCTTCGTCTTCAGAACCTGATATTGTCTGGAAGCGATGCAAATAGGAATCTTGGTGAATTCCGTGTTGAAACTCAGAAACTTCTTGTAACAAGGACTTCCGGGACGATGCTTTTCAATTCGATGGATTCGTTGCTCCTCGGCACTGCTGGTTCGCAGGTTATTGAATGGGATACCCAAAGGAGAGGCATAACTCAGGTAGAAATCTGAGTTTTTCGCTTTTATGATTCTTTGAATAGTGTCTTCATCGACTGATGTCGCTTCCGGTACAAGCAAAAACGGGCTGCCCCAACCCGTGCCATCGAGTTCGTAATAATTTCTCAAAAAGGAATCTTCGGTCGCTGTGCCGATTCCACCCTGATAGGTAATCTTGATTGCTATTTGCTCGGGAAGTAAGGGAAGGCCTTTTTCCGTTAATGCTTGCTGGCAAGTTTGGAAAATACTTTCCGTCAGGGTTGTCCTGTTCTGCTTGAATTCTTCCAAAATAGGACCGATCAGGAATCCATCGGTTGCGAACGCATGACCTCCACAGTTCAGCCCTGATTCAATCCTGAATTCGGAAACCCAAATCCCTTTTTTCGCCAGGAATTTACCCTGAATCAGAGCGGATCGGTAATCGCTCACTTTTAGAATTACTCCTTTTGCAATTGCTCCTGTATGATCAGGAAAGAAGTCAGGGAATTTTTCGATGTACCCATAAAGTGCCGGATTCATTCCTGCGGAAAAGATCACGGAGGCGTTCAGCTTGCTTTGGGCAAATCCGCGAAGGGCTGATAAAGCATCCGAAAACTCTCTCGGAAGTTCATTTCCATTTTCATCGTAGTTCAGCTTATCGACTTTGGTCATGATATTCACGTCCACATTTCCTGCTACGAGCTGATCTTTTATTTTTTGGATCAACTCCGTTTTTTTCTCATCAGACGCATCTTTCAATTCTTCTGAGAGAAGACTGAGAGGACTTCCTGCCGGAAGAAGATCAAGATATTTTGCCAGAGGACTATCTGCATCCAATCCGATTTCGCGCATTTCTTTCATCTGCAGATCTATGATATCCTGGAGCAGGTTCAGGTAACTCGTGATGCGTTTTGCACGCGAATCTTCCAGATGCATTGGAATCTCAGTGAACGGAAGGTTCCATTTATGAGAATAAATCTTCCTCATGACCTCCAGAAGTTGATCATCCATAATTGAAACGACACTTGAAATTCCATATCGGGCAACTTTCACCGGTGTGTCAACGGTGTATCCCAATCCCATGACAGGGATGTGAAAGGTATGAGCAGAGGAATTGGTTTGCATAGGGTTAGTTGTGCCTTTGAGAGGCCCGGGAGTTAAGTTTGTCAGATGAAGATGTTCATCATTCAGGCGATGCAATTTTCCTCTTTTTCTCAGCGAAAAGCATGATAAAAGTCAGATTGAGACCTGTTTTAGCGCAGGGAAATTCGAGTTCTTTGAAAAAGAACTCGTCATACAATTAAATATGGAGGATAATTTTCTAAAAAATTGTTGAGTTTGTGGACCAGCATTCTTTGAGTTGAAATGTTTCGGGTTAGGGTAATGCCCTAGGAAATTTATAGTTTTTAAACAGCCGATCGAGCCGTTAAGAAAATGGGTTAGTTCCCGAAGTGTAACGAGGGAAATCCACCCATTTTTAGGGTTGATCAAGGTTTAAAAATCAAATAGCCAAGAATGTATTTTCCAGTACCAAACTCAGCCTATTTGAAATAAATTACCAGGCATTAAGGTTTTTGGTTACTTTTTGCCTTCAAAAAGTGACGAGGAAAAAAATTGAGATTAAGGATTGAATCAAAGAAAAGGCTCAACTCTGCCAAAAGATTTATTTTTAGTGCCAAACATTGCCGGAGCGGAGACACTTCCTGCGGCATCAGAACTCTTTTTAGTGCAGGGAAATTGAGTCAGATAGATATGAATTTTAGTTTTTCTTTCACTGAAAAGTTGAGCGAAAGCCTTTCGCATGGATTCGCTTCTTGTGTAAGAAATGTTACCGTTAAACGGATTCGATTTCGGGATATTTCCAAACGGAAAACAAACCAAAAGACTGGTTTTAGTAACTAAATGAAACTCCATGTCCGCAACAGATCTTCAACAACACTGGGAAAATGTATATGAAACCAAGGATACAACTCGGGTGGGCTGGTTTCAGCAAAAACCCATCATTTCCCTGAATTTCTTTGATTTCCTAAAAATCCCGAAAGATGCTAAAATTCTGGATGCTGGCGGAGGCGACAGCTTGCTGGTAGATTACTTGAATGACTTGGGCTATCAAAATATCACGGTGCTTGACATCTCTGCGGGTGCAATCCAGAATGCGCAAATCAGATTGGGAAGCCTTGCAGAGGAAGTCTGTTGGATAGTGGACGATCTGAGCAAGTGCAAACTCGATGGAAAATATGATGTATGGCATGACAGAGCTGCTTTTCACTTTTTAAGGAAAAAAAAGGAATTGGACCATTACCTCGATTTGGTCCAAAAATCGGTGAAGCAGGGAGGATATTTGATCGTGGGTACATTTTCGGTAAATGGACCCACGACTTGCAGCGGGCTGCCGGTGACTCAGTATTCGGTCGGATCACTTATGGAGTTTTTCAGTGATTTCTTCGAGCCAATCAAATGTCTGAATACCGACCATATTACTCCTGGAGGAGTAGAACAGAATTATACTTTCTGTGCCCTCCGAAGGAAATAACAGGATTGACCTGAAACCAGACGTCTGTTACTAGAAAAGTTGCGTTTTAATCTTATTGAATTATTAATTCTTTTACCAAAAAATCTTAATCCCATGAGCTATTATCAATCCAAAATTGTCCATGCCGAAGACATCATGTCTGTTCGGTCCAAGGTGGAAGCGGCCCTCAAAATCGAGGGATTCGGTATTCTTACTGAAATAGATATTCAGGCAACCATGAAGAAAAAGCTGGACAGAGATTACAAACCGTATCTGATTTTGGGTGCCTGTAATCCGGTTTTTGCGGATAAAGTTTTACAGGCCGAGCCTCATATCGGAACACTTTTGCCTTGTAATGTCACGATCAGAGAGGTAGAGGAAGGAAATTTCGAAGTGGCTATCATGGATCCTACCGTTGCAATGTCTATGGTGCACAACCCGATGATCGAGCCACTAGCCGTAGAAGTCCGAGAGAAATTGGTGAGAATGCTTTCGAATGTCTGAGCCTTAAGAGTGTTTCCCAGGTTGGGAAATAACTATTGAATGGACGGTGTTTCAGGAATGGAACACCTTTCTTATTTACTAATTTCTTGATTCCTGCATGATTATGATAAAGTCAAATGCTGGATCGATAAATTGAAGCCTGATCCTGATTTCTAATGAATAAGACCACGTTTGAAATTCCAAAAATGGATTGCCCATCGGAAGAAAATCTGATCCGGGTGAAGCTGAAGGATATTGACTCTATCCTCAATCTTGACTTTGACCTTTCCAACCGAAAACTGACGGTGATTCATTCCGATCATTTGGAACGAATAGAGAAAGCTCTGGATGAATTGAATCTGGGAAGTCACCGAATCGGAATTGAAACAGCTGAGAAATTCGAATTTTCGCAGGAATCTGGTCAGCGGAAATTGCTTTGGATAGTGCTGGGTATCAATTTTTTCTTTTTTCTGCTGGAAATGATCACCGGTCTGATTTCCAATTCCATGGGATTGGTCGCAGACAGCCTCGATATGTTGGCGGATGCGTTTGTTTATGGAATCAGTTTGCTTGCCGTAGGTGCTGCGATTTCTTCGCAAAAGCGAGTGGCCAAACTTGCCGGATATTTTCAATTGATCCTGGCTATTTTGGGATTTTCGGAAGTGTTGAGGAGATTTTTCGGAATTGAGTCTTTGCCTGATTTTTCACTGATGATGGGGATTTCATTCCTTGCTTTGATTGGCAACGCCACGAGCCTTTATCTCCTTCAGAAATCAAAAAGCAAAGCCGCACATATGCAAGCCAGTATGATTTTCACGTCCAATGATGTGATCATCAATATAGGAGTGATCGTCGCCGGAGGCCTGGTCTACTGGTTGCAATCAGGATTGCCAGATCTGATCATCGGATCGGTTGTGTTTGTGCTGGTGATTCAGGGAGCATTTCGGATTCTAAAGCTTGCCAAATAAAAAAGCCCGGAATTTCTTCAGGGCTTTTAAAATCCTAAATCTTAGAACTCCCTATAATTACTTCAAAATCATTTTCTAAAAAATGTTTGAATTCGCGTAGCAGCATTCGGTGAATTGAAATGTTTCGGATTAGGGTAATGCCTTCGGGAATTTATAGTTTTTAAACAGCCGATCGAACCGTTAAAAAAATAGGTTAGTTCCCGAAGTGTAACGAGGGAACTAACCCATTTTTAGGGTTGATCAATGTTTAAAAATCAAATAGCCCTGAGTGTTTCTTCGAGTAAAAAACTTTGCCTATCTGAAAAAAATTACCAGGCATTAAGGTTTTGGGTTACTTTTTGGCTTCAAAAAGTAACGAAAGAAAAAAAACTAAGAGTAAGGATTGAATTGGATAGAGTGTGATCCTCCTGGAAAATTTCTTCTTTAAATTTCCGCAGAATGCAGGTTGAAAGAAGAATTATAACTTTCAATACAGCACGTATGATTGAGTTTTCCCAAGAAGTAAATCACTTCTCAATCCCTCGGCGGATTGATCATAATATGCGCTCTGTGTGTACCCGGATCCATGATCCAGGGCATTCCGGGAGCGTAGGCTTTTAGCGGCAAGCCGGTAGTTTCCGGAGTACCCCATGGAATGTACACGACATATCGGAGATAGGTATTTTTCACTTCTCCAGAAGTGGTATTATAGTCTGCAGCTTCAGCAGAGAGAGAAAATAAAGTTGCTCCGCTTTTCGGCATTTTGAGTTTCCCGCTTTTGGCTTCTGCTTCTCTGATATCAAATATTTGCTGAACTGTCTTTCCTTCAATTTTCAGTCTTCTGCCACGTTCCATAAACGGTTGCAAATCGGAATGATAGCAGGAGGTATTAAACCCCGGACTTTTTGGATCATCGGCCAGGCAAACCATCTCGTTGGTTCCTTTCCGCAACACCACCCACTCACCTTTGGCATCATATCCGTAGATCATGGCCCCGGCTCTTTTTTCTTCAGGCGCAGCCATCAAGGCGTTTTGAATCTGGATTTCTTTCGAGGGGATCGTTTGGGCAAAAACCGGAAATGCAAAAAGAATGGACAGGGCAATTGATAGGATGGTTTTCATGGTTTTTGGGTTTGGCTTGGTACAATTTTAGTCAATAATATATCAATTATTCCTCTCTTGGGGTTCAAAACAATGAATAAAACAGATTTTTTATTTCAGTAAAAAAAATAGTATCGGATATTTTTATCCTTTAATATTTTCTTTTACATTTGATCATCTTATAAACTCAAACGATGTTTTCCAAAGCCTGTAAATACGCAATCAATGCGATGATTTATATCTCAACGCTTCCGGAAGGAAACGATCGGGTTGGCTTGAAAGAGATTTCTAAGGCGATCAATTCGCCGGAGGCCTTCACCGCAAAGATTTTACAGATTTTAGTTAGGGAAAACCTCCTTTCCTCCATTAAAGGTCCCAATGGAGGTTTTGAGATACATGAGGAAGGAAGAAAAACCCACTTGTATCGAATTGTGCAGGTGATAGACGGGGATCAGATCTTCACCGGTTGTGCTTTGGGACTAGAAAAATGCTCAGAAGATCATCCTTGCGCGGTTCACAATAAATTCAAAGCCATCCGCGAACACCTTGCCGGAATGATGATGACTACCTCGCTGGAGGATATGGCAAAGGGAATTCAGAATGGAACCAACTTCTTAAAAATTTAAAAAAATTTCAATTTATAAAGGATAAAAATATCTTAAATACCATGAATGAGATCGCAGAAAAAAAAGTAGGAAGCATCGTAGCAGAAAATTACCGAACTGCTAAAATCTTTACCGATTACGGGATTGATTTCTGTTGCAAAGGCGGAGTGAAACTCAGCGATGCCTGTGAGAAAAAAGGAGTTGATTTAGATCAAATCTCAGCCGCACTCGAGCAAGCTGTGAAGCAGCAGGATGAAACTCATTATCAGGACTTCGGAATGTCTGATCTGGTAGATCATATCGTCAGTGTCCATCACAAATACGTGGAGACCACCATTCCAGCTCTGAAATTCTATCTGGATAAAATCGCAAAAGTCCACGGAGACAATCACCCGGAGCTTTTGGAGATCAGAGATGAGTTTTTCAATACAGCAGATGCCCTGACGGCTCATATGAAAAAGGAAGAATTTATTCTTTTCCCATACATCAAAGCCATGGAGTCCGCGAGGAAAAATCATTTTCCACTTTCTCCGGCCCATTTTGGTGACATCGAAAATCCAATCGCCATGATGGAAGAGGAGCATGAAACCGAAGGTGACCGTTTCCGAAAGATCTCCGAACTGAGCAATAATTACACTCCGCCTACAGATGCTTGCCAAACTTACAAGGTTGCTTTTGCAATGCTTCAGGAGTTTGAAAATGACTTGCACACTCATATTCATTTGGAAAACAACATCCTTTTTCCTGAGGCCAAAGAAGCATTTACAAGCATGAATGCCTGATCCATGATCACTCAAAATCCAATATCGTCCATCTTCTCTTTCACCTCCGGGATTCAATTCCGCCAGAATTGGATAAGATGGGCGTTTGGGTTTTTCTTTCTGGCTGTTTGTATGGGATTGGTGATGAGGTCATTTCATGTGATTGAGATTCCTTATTTCGAATACCGGAATATCCTCCATACTCACTCGCACATTGCCTTGTTAGGTTGGGGATATTTGATGTTGATAGGAGGGATGGTTTTTGGTTTGGTGAAAGAAAAAGACCAAATCAAGGATTACAAATTGCTTTTTCTGGGAACTGTAATTGCGCTGTTGGGCATGCTGTTTTCCTTCCCTTTTCAGGGATATGGAGCTGTCAGCATCAGTTTTTCCACGCTTCATGTGTTGCTTTCCTATGGATTTGCTTACAAGCTGCTCAACCTAATCCGGTCCAGGGAAAAGACTCCTGCCACTCGTTTGATTCGTCTTGCGATTTGGTTTATGGTGGTTTCCACTTTTGGACTGTGGTCTTTAGGGCCCGTATCTGCAACTCTTGGGAGGATGCACGAACTCTATTTCATGACGATTCAGTGGTTCCTTCATTTTCAGTTGAATGGCTGGTTTGTGTTGGGAGTTCTCGGATTGATCCTTCTTTATTTCGAAGAAAAAGGGTTTCAGATCAATTTGCCAAGTTATCAGGAATGGATCCTGTCCATTTCTGTTGTCATGACTTTCATGCTTGCCGTGACTTGGGCTGAACCTCAACCGATCTTCTTTCAACTCAACGGTTTGGCGGTAATTATTCAGATGCTAGCCTATTTCTGGATTTTGAAATCAATTTTCAGTCTGGTCAAAACAGATCAATTCTCAGGCTTTGGCCGACTTCTTCTGCTTTTGGCTTTGGCAAGTCTGGTTGCAAAAGCAATGCTTCAGGGATTATTGGTCTTTCCATCCATTGCTGTCATCTCTTATTCGATCCGAATGTACGTGATCGGATTCCTTCACCTGGTTTTGCTTGGAGCCATGACCATGGGAGTTTCCGCCGTGGCAATAGCCCGAGGCTGGATCAATGAAAAACCGATATCCAAACTTGGATGGATCCTGCTGATCTCGGGATTTGTGATTACCGAGATTTTACTCTTTCTCCAAGGGACTTTGATTTGGCTGCAAATGGGCTTTTTGCCCGAATACAATTTTTGGCTTTTTCTCGCTTCCTGCCTCTTTCCGATAAGTCTTGCCTTTCTGTTGGCAGGCTTGCGATCCTATGAATTTTCCAACCAATCAATAACAAATCCTAAAATCCAATTACAAAAACGAATCAAACCAGAGACAATGAAAAAAACACTGATTATGTCAATGGGTATCCTGGGGATACTCCTGACTTCATGTGGCGGAGGAAGTGGAGAAGGTGAAAGCACCACCACTACTGATACCTCTCCCCAAGAAGAAGTACAAGCCGATCCAAAGGGAATAGGAGAATTTAAATCCGTCGAAATCGGAGAAGGCATCGATCCGGAATTGGCGGCTTCTGGCCAAGCCATCGTGGATATGAAATGTACCGCTTGCCACCAGTTGAATGACAAGAGACTGGTAGGTCCTGGTTTTCAGGGAGTCACCTCCAGGAGAGAGCCGGAATGGATCATGAATATGATCACCAATGTGGATGTGATGCTGGATAAAGATCCTCAGGCCCAAGCGCTTTTGGAAGAATGTCTTACCCGAATGCCGAACCAAAATATCACAGCAGTTGATGCACGCGGTATTCTGGAGTTTATGAGGCAAAACGATTTGGAGAAGGCTAGTAAATAGGTTGAATCAAAGAATTAACCCAGTCTTAAAATAAATCAAAATGAAAAAAAATGTATGGCTATTGGCAGCAGGCATGATTGCGGTTGCTTTAGCGCCAAGTTGTAAACCGAAGGGGGCTCAAAGCGCAATTTCCGGTGATGCAGCTTCCAAAGTGTACGTGGCTCCGGGAGAGCACGATGAATTTTATAACATCGTTTCCGGAGGATTCAACGGACAAATTTCCGTTGTTGGTCTGCCTTCAGGCAGAGTATTGAAAATTCTTCCTGTGTTTTCTGTCAATCCTGAAAATGGTTGGGGTTATTCCGAAGAGACCAAGCCAATGTTGAATACATCGCATGGTTTTGTTCCCTGGGATGACTTGCACCACATCGCTATCTCAACTACCAATGCTGAGCACGATGCAAGATGGGCTTTTGCAAATGGTAATAACACACCAAGAATTGCCCGGGTGGATTTGACCACTTTCAAGACCGTAGAGATCATCGAGATTCCTAATTCGGCCGGAAATCACTCTTCACCATTTATTACTCAAAGCACCGAGTACGTGGTAGCAGGAACGCGATTCTCTGTTCCGACCGGAGAAAATACAGACGTTTCGATCGATACTTACAAGGAAAATTTCAAAGGCCATATTTCATTCATTGCAGTGAATCCTGAAACTGGCCGAATGAACCTTTCTTTTCAGATCGAGGCACCTCCCTTCAACTTTGACCTGGCTCGTGCCGGCAAAAACAAATCGCATGGTTGGTTCTTCTTCTCTACTTATAACACCGAGATGGCCCATACACTTTTGGAAGTAAATGCTTCGCAAAAGGATAAGGATTACATCATGGCAGTAAACTGGAAGAAAGCTGAGGAGTATGTGAAAGCTGGTCAGGGCACGAAGAAAAAAGCCAAGTATGCACACAATACCTGGGATGAGTCAACTCACAGTGCCACTTCCACTATGATGGAAGAAGTGCTTGTGCTGGATCCGAAAATCCTGAAAGACATTGTTTATTTCATCCCTTGCCCTAAGTCTCCGCACGGAACAGATACAGACCCTACAGGTGAATACATCATCGGTAGTGGTAAGCTTGCAGCAATCATTCCGGTATTCTCTTTCACCAAAATGCTTGCAGCAATCGAGAAGAAAGACTTCGAAGGAACATTGGACGGAATGCCTGTCCTGAAATACGAATCAGTTCTTCACGGAGAAGTTGAGAAGCCGGGACTTGGTCCACTTCACACTGAATTTGATGGAAAAGGGAATGCCTATACTTCCATGTTCGTGTCTTCAGAAATCGTAAAGTGGAATATCGAAACTCTTGAGGTTTTGGACAGAGTTCCTACTTACTATTCTGTTGGTCACTTGAGCATCCCGGGCGGACCAACTGGCAAGCCTCACGGAAAGTACATGGTAGCTTACAACAAGATCACCAAAGACCGCTACCTGCCAACAGGTCCTGAACTGGCACACTCTGCGCAGCTCTATGATATTTCCGGAGATAAAATGCAGCTCTTGCTGGACTTCCCGACTATCGGTGAACCTCACTATGCTGAGTCTTTCCCGGCAAGTCTGATTAAAGACAAGCAGGTAAAATTCTTCCAGATCGAGAAAAACATGAATCCGCACGCACTGAAAGGCATTAAAGAAGCCAGAGTGGAGCGTAAAGGAAACGAAGTTCACGTCTACATGACTTCTATCAGATCCAATTTCAGACCTGACAACATCGAAGGGGTCAATGTCGGAGATGAGGTATATTTCCACGTCACCAACCTGGAGCAAGACTGGGATGTACCCCATGGATTTGCCATCAAAGGTGCTAATACCGCAGAATTGCTAATCATGCCTGGCGAGACTTCCACACTGAAGTGGGTACCGGACAGAGCAGGCGTTTTCCCATTCTACTGTACAGACTTCTGTTCTGCGCTTCACCAGGAAATGCAAGGATACCTGAGAGTTTCACCTAAAGGATCGAATACCGCATTGAAATTTTCTACAGGAGAAGTTGAGTAATTACCCTAATCACACCGTCGGTTCCTCCTGGACCGACGGTTATTTCCCCTTGTAATCATGCAATCGCTTAGCACATCCAACAGAATCCTGATCCTGATAGCAGCCCTTCTGATCATTCCTTCCTATTTCACTCCGCTTTGGCAAATCAGCCTCTGGGCACCACAGTATCCTGAGGGTCTGAATATGAAAATCTGGATTGATCACCTCAGTGGGAATGTAGACCAAATCAACGGGGTCAATCATTACATCGGAATGAATCATATCGGCGACGAGATGTTTCCGGAATTCACCTATTTGATTTATGTGATCGGAGTGTTGACCGCCTTAGGGATTGTTGCCTTTCTGATTGGAAAAAGATGGAGCTTATATTCATTTTTCGGACTGATGGCCCTCTTTGGACTGGCAGTTTTGGTGGATATGTACAGATGGGGTTACCAATACGGTCACAACCTTGATCCCAAAGCGGCCATCAAAGTGGAAGGGATGAGTTACCAGCCACCTCTGATCGGATACAAAGAGCTTTTGAATTTCCTCGCTTACTCAGGACCCGATACAGGAAGTTGGATATTAATTGGCGGTGTGGTTTTACTCCTCATAGCCATTATCAGAGACAGAATGGAAAAGTCTGCTCTTTGATTTGTATTTTAGTTTAAGAATAAAATTGATAGATCAAATGATTCTAGTAACCCAAATTAAATCAAGCTCACCTCGACTGGTGGGTTGGCTCGCCAACCACCGCTCGGTGACCGATTCGTGTTTTATAAAAGAGTTGGAGGGGAAATGCGGCAAAGCCGCATTTCCCCTCCAACTCCAATAAACCTAATGTGCGGTGGCTGAGCTAAGTCGAAGCCTCATTTAATCAAAGAAGTAATTCTGCTGATAAACAGAACTTTAAATTCAAAAAACTATGGTACGCTACCTCTCAATACTCACAATAATGATCTTTTTGGCATCCTGCTCCGCAGATCCGAGACCGATCGAATACGGCGAAGATGCCTGCCATCATTGCAAAATGAAACTCATGGATCAAAAATTCGGAGCCGAACTGGTAACTGAAAAAGGCAAAGTTTTCATCTTCGATGACGTCAATTGCATGCTTCAATTCATGGACTCCGAAGAAGGGAAAAGACAAACTTACAAGCATGTCCTCGTGACAGATTATTTGAATCCCGGAACTCTGGTGGATGCAAATATGGCTCATTACCTGAAGTCAGAGTCTATTCAAACCCCAATGGCAAGTCAGATAGTGGCTATCTCGGA
>VFKK01000139.1 GCA_009885605.1 Cyclobacteriaceae bacterium
CAGCAGTTTCTTTTCCTTCGAAAGTTTAAACCCTGTTTTTTCGAAAGCCAATTCGTAGTCGGGAATGTCTTTCCTTCGATGCCCTGTTACAAACCGGAAAAAGCGGATCATGAGTAGATGCAAGAGTTTTTGCCTGAAACTCACCGGCTCGAAAAAGTCACTCATAAAAACCTGTCCGTTGGAATTCAAATTCTTTTTAAACGAAAACAGAAAGGTTTCCAACTCCTTATCCGGCATCGTATCTAGCACAAAAGGCAAACAGATCAAATCAAATTTTTGATTGGATTTGAAGTTTCCCAGGTGAAAACTCAATCCGCTGTTCTCAAGGTTTTTCTTTGCCTGATCAAGCATGGAAATTGACAATTCCCAAAATTCACCCCCAATCTCATTTTGCATTTCTACATAATCCGAGCCGTCGCCGCCTCCAATGATCAGAATCCTTTTCGCAGCTAAATCTCTCAAAAAAATGGTTTTTGAATCCCTTAACCGATTGCCAAAAGCCAATCTCGACAACCGGGAATAAAATGGAGAAATCCAGCGATATGCGTCTGATTCTGCCCGCATGCTAGATAAACAATAGCAGAAAAGGAATCATAAAAGCCGCTTCCATTCGCATCCTCACCGCCTCAATGCTAAGGGTTGCATTGAAGAAACTCAGGTAATGAACCAGCGCCATGATGAGCAAAATGCAGGAATAAAGCCTGTAAAAGGAAAAGAACAAGATGAATCCAAAGAATGCGAGGAGAATCAGAGCAAGTGCAAGTTTTCGGATGATGAGAATCAGTTTTACCGGTGAGAGTACGGTGGCAATTGATTCAAATCCGGCAATTTTATCCTTGGCAGCATCGAGACAGGAAAGCATCAAGAGATTCAAATATGCCAAAAGCATGTAAATAAGTGTGATCGCAATCGGTTCCCACCGGAAATCAACTGCCTCAATTTGAAACCAACTATACCAGGAAATTCCTATTACGTAAAAAATTGCCGTACTGAGCTCTTTGGTCCAGACCAGGTTTTTTCCAAGTTTTTGAATCAGAAGCATCAAGCTCAAAATACCGATTGCAAGTCCAACCCCAATTAGGAGTTCCAACTCCCAGCCAAATAAACTGATCGCCCATATCAGACCCAACATGCCAATTCCTCCGAGCATATACCTCAAGCTTTTCCCATAAATCCGATGGACCAAGTGTCGATCTAATGGAGATCCTTCTGCAATCTTCCTCGAATCCAGTAAATGGTCAGCGGTATAAATGCACCAGACCACCATGCCCAGCAACCCATAGACTTCCCAGCTAATTTCAGCTCTAAGAAGTTTCGCAAAAAATAGCATGCCTGCCATCGCTCCAAGAACCACGTCTCCAGAAAGCCAGGTAAACCAGCGGTAGAAGTTTAGAAGGATTTTCATGAAATATTGGTAGGAAGTTACGAGAACGGGATAATCCGTCCACAGTCCATAGTCGACAGACCACAGCAATCTCTGGTCAACTTATGATATTTTTTATTAGTTTACTCAAATAATTTACACTAAACGGCTGTCAAAGGTCGTCAGTGGTTTGACTTAAAATCCGCTCAAAATTCCTACTTGAAAGACATGAGTGGATCAGTGGTCAACTTATGATATTTTTTACTAGTTTACTTTATTGTATTACCACACAGCTGTCGACTGTCGTCGGTGGTCTGTTGACAAGAAATCCCGAAATAAGACCCATGAAAAAATTATCCTTTCTCCTCCTCTTCACGCTCATCAGCGTATTTACTTTTGCTCAAAGCCCGGTTAAAATCGCCTGCGTCGGTAATAGCATCACGCAAGGACCCGGGAGAGATAATCCGGACAGTTATCCCGGCCAACTTCAGGCAATGCTCGGCGATGCATATCAGGTCACAAACTTTGGAGTAAGCGGAAGAACGCTCCTCCGTAAAGGTGATTTCCCGTATTGGAATGAGCCACAGTTCCAGCAGGTGAAGGATTTCGGGGCGGATATTCTGGTGATCATGCTTGGAACCAACGATTCCAAACCCCAAAACTGGGTGCACAAAGCAGAATTCAGACAAGACTACCTCGATATGATCGCTGAATTCAAAAAGACCATGCCGATCGATGGGAAAGTTTACCTCGTCATTCCTGTTCCTGTCACCAAGGACGCCTTTGGAATCACTGCTTCCGTAATGAACAACGAGCAGCGCCTGATGCTGCTCGACATTGCTCATGAAACCAACTCCGAATTGATTGATCTTTATACTCCCCTCATGACCCGCTCTGACCTATTCGCAGATGGCGTGCATCCCAAC
>VFKK01000217.1 GCA_009885605.1 Cyclobacteriaceae bacterium
GCAACTGTGGTCAGTCGACCGTAGTCTGTGGACGATTATCCGCCATTTTCTCACCTCATTTTCACCTTACTGGCAGAATTGCGGATAATCATATAATTTAAAATGCCCCACTCAAAATTCCGGCACTATGAAAGACATCAAAATTGAAATCAAATGGGCTTTAATTTTCATTTTAGCTTCGCTGGCCTGGATGGCGATTGAAAAAGCCCTTGGCTGGCATGATGAAAAGATTCCAGATCATGCTACCCTGACAAATTTTTTTGCTATTCCCGCGATTGCTATTTATGTGTTTGCTATGCTGGATAAGAGGAAGAATTATTACCATGGCAGAATGACTTATAAGAAAGCGTTTCTTGCTGGTTTGATCATCACGCTGATTGTGGCTCTTTTCAGCCCTCTTACCCAGTATATCACCAGTACACTCATAACACCGGAGTACTTTTCGAATGTTATTGAATACGCTGTAAGCTCAGGCATAATGACTCAGCCGGATGCAGAAGCTTACTTTAATCTGAAAAGCTACATGGTTCAGTCCCTCATAGGTGCAGCGATCATGGGGATAATTACTTCGGCTGTGGTGGCTTTATTTACTCAAACCAAAACTACCTCCTAAAGCAGCAGGCCCTCTCATGCGGAAGGACTCAATCGGGACAGGGCTTTTTCATTATATTTGAGCTGATTTTAAAACCAGCACCCCACTTGGAGGAGAAATACATCAAACATCGGTACGAACCAATTTTGCACAGCAAGAATGAATGGCCTGTGGTGAAGTTGGCAAGGGAACGAAAGGAATTCGTAAAAAAAATCTCCGAACTCTCCGAAAAGCGAATTTTAGATCTTTCAGGAAATAATCCCGACATCCTCAAAGAAGAGCTCGAGACTACTCTCTACAGAGAAAAACTCAGGATAAAGCAAAATCCCTGGGCAGTTGATCCCGATGACGAGAATGAATTTTGGGGGGACGTGAAAAGCTCTTTGCTTCATGTAAATTCTGAGAGCGGACTATCTAAAACAGACAGGCTGAAGGTATATAAATCTATTCTGCACAGAATTACTTCCAGGTATTCAGAGGAAATTGCCAGTAATTTCAAGCATACCCATTACAAGTTTACGCGAAGCGTGGTGCAATTTGGTTTTTCCAGATTGCTCAATGCAGCCCGGGTAAAGGGATTTAGATCCATATTCAGTACTCAGTATTCCCTTCAGGATAAGATCCAGATTACGGGTGAAACGGATCAACTCAGAGATTTGGCTACCAAAGGAACGATTGTAATGGTTCCGACCCATTTCAGTAACCTTGATAGCATTTTGATCGGCTGGATTATTTCAGTAATGGGTTTGCCTCCGTTCATTTATGGTGCAGGTCTCAACCTTTTTAACATTTCGATTTTTGCCTACTTCATGAATGCGCTCGGAGCATATAAAGTGGACCGGAGAAAGAAAAATCTGATGTACCTCGAGACCCTTAAGACATATTCCAAGGAGGCGATTCAGTTTGGGTGTCATAGCCTTTTCTTTCCGGGAGGAACACGCTCACGAAGCGGGATGATCGAATCAAGATTGAAATTAGGTTTGCTGAGTACGGCGATTGAAGCCCAACGGGCAAATTACCAATCCGGATCTAAGGGTATTTCCGCTAAAATTTTTGTGGTGCCTGTTACGATCAATTACCATTTCGTTCTCGAAGCTCCGGGTTTGATCCGCGAACATCTTAGCATCACAGGTCAGGAGCGTTACTACAAGGAAAATGATGAGTTTTCCACCTCTTATAAAATCTCCAAATTCTTAGTGAAGTTCTTTACAAAAGGCTCAGATATCTCTGTCTCGGTAGGTCGGGCGATGGATGTGCTTGGCAATTATGTGGATAAAGACGGAAACAGTCTCGATAAAAAAGGGAGAATTATCGACACCCGGGATTATTTTGTTTCCCAGGGTAAAATTACCATTGACCAGCAGCGCGAGGAAGAATATACCAATATGCTGGGCAAGCGAATTGTGGAGGAATTTCACAAAATAAATCGGGTTTTCAGCTCTCATTTAGTTTCCTTCACCGCATTTGAGATGATTAAAAAGAGAAATCACAAATTGGATCTATTTGATTTGCTCAGATTGCCTGAAGAAGAAATTGTGCTGCCTTATGATGAGTTTAAAGCAACTTGTGAATTGGTGCTGAATCGAATCAAAGAATTGAAATCTCAGGGAATGATTGGCATTGCTCCGCATCTTTCGCAGGAAATGGATCAAATCATAATTCACGGATTAGAAAATGTGGGAATGTATCATGCAAAAAGACCTGTGCTAAAGGATAAGCAGGGTGATATTATCACCGAAGACATGAGCTTGCTGTATTTTTATCATAACAGACTAGACGGATATGCCCTCGAAAAACTCTTCTGAATATAGAACCATCGGTGTTGTTGGCGTTGGGAGTTTTGGCACAGCCATAGCCAATATGCTGGCAGAGAAAAATCTGGTGAAAGTTTTCGCTAGGAAAGAAGAAGTCGTAGAGGAGATCAATTCTGTTCATACTGCTCAGGGAAAGGAATTGAATCCCAGGATAGTTGCCACCGGTAATCCGGAAGAAATCTGTCAACAGTGCGATATCTTATTTTTTATGGTGCCTTCCTCTGGTTTTCAGGACGTGGTCCGCACATTTGCCCCTTTTCTTTTTCCCTATCACCTGATCATTCACGGGACTAAAGGACTTTGCCTGAATCTGAGCCCGGGAGAGACTTTGGAGACCGTAACCAAAATCAGAAGGAGCCAAATTCTGACTATGAGTGAAGTGATTTTGAAGGAAACCGTGGCTGTAAGAGTCGGATGCCTGGCAGGACCCAATCTTTCCAAAGAACTGCTTCAGGGTCAGCCCGCGGCAACGGTAATTGCATCCAAATACAACGAGGTTATTCTCGAAGGCCAAAGACTTCTGAGATCTGAGAAGTTTCAGGTTTATGGCAATTCAGACATCATCGGGGTGGAATTGAGTGGGGTTTTGAAAAATATCATTGCTATCGCTGCCGGAGCTTTGGCAGGGTTGGGATTGGGAGAAAATGCCAAAGGCTTGTTGATTTCCCGAGGAATGGTGGAGATGGTTCACCTGAGCAATGCCTTAGGTGGAAGCGTACGATCTGTAATCGGATTAGCAGGAATCGGGGACTTGGTGGCAACATGCAACTCCGTTCATTCGAGAAATTTCACTGTTGGTTATAGGCTGGCCAAAGGAGATTCCCTTGGAACTATTATGGCGGATATGGACGAGGTGGCAGAAGGGGTCAATACTATCAGAATAATCAAGGCTTTTCTTGAGACGACCGATCTCAGAGCTCCGATCACAGAAAATCTCCACAGGGTACTTTTTGGAGATTTAGAGATAGAGGAAGCACTTCAGTTCCTGATGAAATATCCGTTTAACGTGGATGTTGATTTTGTCTAAAAAAGTTGAGACAGAAAGAAAGTCAATACTTCATACTAATTAATTTTTAACCATTTGATTATATTGGATAATGGAAATCAGGTTTTTGACCAAGGAGCAAAGTAATCAGATAAGAAAGGAGGAAATACTTGCCATGTCACCTGCTGACAGATTTTTAGCTTTTTGGAAATTGAGCAAAAGAATCAATTCTCTTTTCCCCTCCTCAATTTCTTTCGAAGAAAGAACAAAGGGAAATTTTGTTTTGGAGCGAAAAACAAAATGAGTCAATTTTGGAAAGAAGATATTAGCCGATTTTTGGAATTAGCAGCCACTTATGAGGTCAAAATGCTGATGGTTGGAGGCGGTGCTGTAAATTTTCATGGTTACCAAAGACATTCTGCAGATGTTGATTTTTGGATCAAAACCGAGCCTGAAAATTTAGATAAATTGATACAGGTTTTTAAGAAAATGGGATTTGAAATCCAGTCTTTCCCTAAAAGCATTTTAGACCAAAACCAGAATATTTCAATTAAATTTTCTCCTGAGGATTTGGATTTGGAATTAATAACTCGTTTTGAAATAGGAAAATCTTTCGATTATGCCTTTAAAGAGGTATAAGAAATTGAAATCCAAGGGAATAAGTTGGTAAAATGGAAAGTGCTCTCATTTGATGATCTCATAGAAAGTAAACGAAGAGCGGGCAGGCCCAAAGACTTTTTAGATATTGACCAATTGAATAGGAATAATGGTGATTAAAAGTTCATATTAACTCAAAGCTTGATTCATTTACCTTACAGGAATCAGCTTTATCAACAATCCAGTCCCTTCGGTAATCGCATAAATATATCCCTCAGGGCTTTCGGATACTTGTCTTACCCGACCGATATTTGGAAGTAATTTTTCTTCCTTCGAAAAGCTAGTACCATTCATTTCCACTCGTGCTATGTGTTGCTTGGCAAGTGCGGCAATCAGGAAATTCCCTTTCCATTCCGGATACTTATCAGAGGTTACCATCATCATACCGCA
>VFKK01000146.1 GCA_009885605.1 Cyclobacteriaceae bacterium
GGTCAGTCGACCGTAGTCTGTGGACGATTATCCGCCATTTTCTCACCTCATTTTCACGTTACTGGCAGAATTGCGGATAATCATAATCAATAAAATACTATTTCAAGTATATGCAATTCAATTTAGAAAGGAAAGTCAAAAACCTCCTATTTCAGGTTTTCCCAAAAAGAAAAGAGGGAACCTCATCGGTTCCCTCTTCAATATATATTTTACAATTCGTGTCAATCACTTTACTGGCTTGTACCAAATACCCCTAATAAGTCCAGAATAACCACTCCGATCACGATAGGACAAACCCACTTGATAAAGAAAATCCAACTTGTTCGGTAAATACCTTTAAATCCGGGTGCGCCAGAGGTAAGTTCATCGGCATAGTCTGCTATTTTCTGGGCCCAGCCCGTATATAAACTTAGCATCAGGCATATCACAATTCCGGCAAAAGTACCAAAGACAAAGTCCATAATCCCAAAAAATCCTTTCAATTCATGGCCGAGAAAATTGATACTCAAGACTGCGAAGAAATTCCCTTCGATGGAAGATAGCGCAGAAGGAACCGATAATGCCATCGCTGCAATTCCCACTATCCAAGTTGCTTTTTTTCGATGCCATTTTTTCTCGTCAATCAGATAGGCAACAGGAACTTCCAGCATCGAAATAGTTGAAGTGAGTGCCGCCACCATCAAAAGGATAAAGAATAAAGATCCGATAATATTACCCCCCGGCATTACGTCGAAAACCAGCGGAAGTACTTCAAAGACAAGCGCCGGGCCGGAAGCCGGATCTTTTCCGGGAAGCAAGGCAAACAGGGCAGGAAATACCATTAATCCTGCTAATAATGCAACAGCAGTATCCATTCCTACAATCCAGGTAGAGGCCTGGATAATATTTGATTTTTTGTCCAAATAAGAGCCAAAAGTGATCATCAAACCCCAGCCCACACCCAAGGAGAAGAAAGCCTGCCCTAGGGCGATTAAGAGAACTTTGGAATTAATTTTAGAAAAATCAGGTGACAAATAATACTCAATACCTTCCTGAGCGCCTTCTAAGGTCACTGATCTGCCAGCGATGAAAAGAATAATGATAAACAAAAACGGCATCAAAAATTTGGAAGCCTTTTCAATCCCACCCGAAACTCCTCCTAAAACGATCAGAATCGTCATCAGGATAAAAACAAATGTCAGAGGAATGACATACATAGGTGTCCTGACAAATTCCTGGAAATCTATCGGGATATTGACCAATTCTGTGAAAATATAAGCAAGTGTCCAACCGGCGATTACGGAATAATAGCTAAAAACAATAAAGCACATCGCAATACAAAGAACTCCGGCGATTTGCCAAAATTTATTCCCGCCGGTATCACGGATCGCTCCGATTGGGTTTTTTTCGGATTTTCTCCCCAAGGCAATCTCATTGAACAACAGTGGTAAACCGATCAATAGAACACAAAGGATATATACAAATACGAAAGCTCCCCCTCCATTTTCCCCAGTCAAATAAGGAAATCTCCAGATATTTCCCAACCCAATAGCGGAGCCCGCTGCGGCCATAATGAAACCCACACTTGAGCCGAATTGACCTCTTTCCTCGGGGGTTGAACTATCTGCCATAAGTGATTCTGGATTAAATTTGGGGGGTTACTCTTGTTTAAAAGCGGGCTAATATAATTTGATTTGCCAAAATAGCAATCCCCTCCCGGAATGTTTTGGGCTCAAATCCAAGCTCCTTTCGGGCTTTTTCGATGAGAAAGCCGGTTTTTAAAGGCCTCTTTGCAGGCTGTGTAAAGGTCGAGGAATCGGCTCTTTTGAGTAGGTTTTTATCCAATCCAAAATACTCTGCAGTCATTATTGCCATCTGAAAAGGCGTCAAAAAATCAGATCCTGAAATATGGAAAATCCCCTGAGCAGAATGCGCTGCAATCAAGACACATCCTGTCGCAAGGTCCTCCGCAAGTGTTGGGGTTCGGAATTGATCATCCACCACCTGAATCTCCTTTCCTGCTTCCAGGGAAGATTTCACCCATAGAATGATATTGGACCGGCTCAGATCATTCGCAATTCCATAGACTAAAACCGTCCGGGCAATCGCCCATTTCGTGGAATTCTTCATTACGAATTGCTCCGCTTCCAGTTTGGTTTGGCCGTAGAAGTTTACCGGCGAAGGTTCAGCTGATTCATCCAACGGCCCGCTTTCTCCGGAAAAAATAAAATCAGTTGAAACGTAAACGAAATGGGAATTGGAATGCTCCCCCGCTCGAACCAGATATTCGGTTGCTTTGACATTTACCTCGTAGCACGTTTCCTGATTTAACTCGCAGGTATCGACGTTTGTAATCGCGGCTCCATGGATGATGATTTCGGGTTTGATTTCTTCCAAAACCTGGTTGACCTGTTCCGGATTGGTAATGTCCAGAGAGACATATCTAAAACCCGTGCCTTTTAATCGGCAAACACCTTTCCCGCTTGCTATTACTTCAAATTCTTCTTTTTGAACCAGCTGCTCAACTAGTTTTTGACCCAGAAGCCCATTGGCTCCGGTGATGAAAATCTTCTTTTTAGTTGGCATCAGGATACCTATAACCAAACTCTTTTGCAATTTTCTTCTTAGACATCTTCTCCGCCTTTACTGTCATGTAAACGGGACTCAAAGGAATTTCCCGTGAATCAGTTGGCTCCGCAGCGATCTTCTCTACCACATCCATTCCTTGGATTACCTCTCCAAAAACCGTGTATTCCTGATCCAAATGAGGAGTTCCGCCAAAAGTTGTGTAGGCTTTGATTTGTTCCGGAGTGTAGTTTTTTGTCAGTTTCAGGCTCAGAGATTCTGCAATTTCATCACGCTTGGAAACCAAAAGCGAGGTCAGGCTATCAAACTCCCCTGCTTCATACAATCTCTTGTATTCATTGCGAAGGTCTTGCTGACTACCAATCTGCACATACCGCATGAAAGCCTCCTGAAGCGCTTCCATGTCAGTGATCAATTCTGCTTCATTGTAAACCTTGCCCTGCACGATGTAAAACTGTGAGGCATTTGAGCGACGCTCCGGGTTGATATTATTGCCCTGACGAGCTGCGGCAATCATTCCCTTTCTATGATAGTGATTTGGGCGAATTTCGGCTGGCAAGGTCGGCCATTTTTCAGCGGGTAGTTCTTCTTTTGTAAATACGTCTCCTCCTTGCACCATAAAGCCTTTGATGATTCGATGAAACTCCGTGGAGTCAAATCTTCCGGCTTCCGCCAAAGCGATAAAATTGGACTTATGCTCCGGCGTATCATCAAAAAGCAATGCCACGATGTTTCCATGGCGCGTTTCGATCGTGATCACATAATCCTTGTCGCCTGCGCAAGCCACAGAATTGATTAACAAGAATAAAAAAAACAGATTTTTCAGGTAACTCATTTATTCAGGGTTGATTTGATTTGATCCAATATTACTTTTCCGCCTGCGGCAAAAACCCGGTCTGCCAGCATTTTACCTAATTCTTCCGGTTGATCAGAAGTTCCGGTCACTTCAATCGCAATTCTGGTTTTGCCGTCAAGGCTGACGATTCCTCCGGAAAGCTTCAATTTTTCACCTTCGAGATTTGCCAAAGCAAAAACAGGAATGCTGCATCCCCCTTCCAACACCCTCAAGTAAGCTCTTTCGGCGCGGAGTTTCTGTGAAGTCTCTATGTGATTGCAAGCCTCCGTGATTTTAACTTTCAGCTCAGAATTCAGATTTTCGGACACTTCTATTGCGACACTTCCCTGACCTACTGCAGGAGTAAATTCAGCCAAATCGAGTTCCTGCGAAATCATTTCATCGTAACCCATTCGGTGAACACCTGCATACGCAAGCAATAGTGCGTCGCAAAGCCCTTCTTCCATTTTGCGTATTCTGGTCTGCAGATTTCCGCGAACCTCCACTGTTTTCACATGAGGGTAGAAATGCTTCAAAGTCGAAACTCTCCGGGTGGAGGATGTCCCCAATACTAAAGCCTTAGATGAATCTGCCAGGGAAATGTTTTTCTGATGCGAAACGATCACATCGTTCTCTTTTTCACGCTCTGTGAAAGCAATGATTTCAAATCCTTCGGGCAAATTTGACTGCATATCTTTGGCACTGTGAACTGCGATATCAATCCGACCATCGAGCAATTGATCTTCGAGCTCTTGGGTAAAAACCCCTTTGCTGCCTATTTTTGCAATGGAAACATCCAGCCATTGATCACCTTTGGTATCGATGATGACAATCTCAGTTTCCAATCCGGATTTTTGCAACAGTTCCTCCACGTAATATGCCTGCCATAGTGCCAGCTTACTGCCGCGGGTTCCTATTTTTATTTTATGACTCATTGATTGCCTGGTCTTTTATCGGTACGCTTGAGCACACCATCTTCGATATACTTAATGATTTCACCTGCAATATTGACTCCGGTTGCTTGCTCGATTCCTTCCAAACCCGGAGAACTATTCACTTCCAAAATCAGAGGTCCTCGATCAGATTGAAGCATATCCACTCCCGCAATATCCAGCCCAAGTGCTTTTGCAGCCCCAAGCGCGGCCTTTTTCTCCGCTGCCGAAAGTTTGATCACCGTTGCTTTGCCTCCACGATGCAAGTTTGAGCGAAACTCACCCTCCGCTCCTTGTCGCTTCATGGCTCCGACTACTTTTCCGTTTACGATAAAGGCTCGAATATCAGCTCCTTTGGCTTCCTTGATAAATTCCTGAACAATAATTCTCGCCTTCAATCCGTGAAAGGCTTCGATTACCGATTGCCCGGCTTTCTTGGTCTCTGCCAAAACTACTCCAAGACCTTGCGTTCCTTCCAGCAATTTGATGATCAGAGGTGCTCCGCCTACGTGCTCAACAAGTTGCTTTTCTCCTCCTTTGGAAAAATTGGTAAACGCCGTTTTCGGCATCCCCAATCCCGCTTTTGAAAGGATCTGAAGACTTCTCAATTTATCCCGGCTTCGCACAATCGCCTGAGAATTGACTGCGGAGAAAACTCCCATCAATTCAAATTGACGAACGACGGCCGTTCCGTAAAAAGTGACTGAAGCTCCGATTCTTGGGATGATGGCATCTACTCCGGTGAGTTTTTCACCTTTGTAAATAATCGAAGGTCCCTCCTGCTCGATGATCAGATCGCAGATACTATGATTGACGATGATGGCTTCGTGGCCAGCAGCCTGAATCGCCTGATAAAGCCTTCTTGTTGAGTATAAATTAGAGTTCCTCGAAAGGATTGCGATTTTCATCTGTTTATGATTATTTTTTCAAGGTCAGACCTGACTGCCGTCAGGCAGGTGGAATCTCGCATGGTTGATAATTATCCCGGTTTGTGACGCATGCGTCATGCTCGATTTCATTTTGTTTTTTTTCGGTACGCTCTTGACAAATTAGAACCTGTCACGTCTACAAGGAAACGATCCCTTAGAAGTTTTCGTCCAAGCAAAATGGAATTTTTCATGCTGGACCGATCAGAAAGTGTAAACTCAACGGTATACGTTTCCCCTGCCAATCTGATCCTAGTTTCGATCAGATAGCGAGTCTCCGCATGCCCGAAAGAGTTTTTGACTTTTTTTTCTCTGTATTTATCAAACCTTACGGTCTTTCCTGTGAAGGAAGGATGCCCCGGCAAAAGTACCTGAAAGGCTAAAACTTTCCTGCCTTTGTATTCTTCTTCCCTGATCTGTTCTGCATGAATACTGCTGGTGTAAGCGCCTGTATCAATTTTTGCCCAGACAAGCTTCAACCCCAGTTTAGGTAGGGAAATTTTCTCTTTCCTGCCGATGATTTTTTTATCCATGTCAATCGATTTTTGCCATCAGAAGCATGATTTGCATAGAAAGATCCGTAAAAATCAGTTTGGCATTTCCATTCCGCTCCAAATGATAATGGGCATCATTGAATAAGGTGTAAAGGCTATTTACATGATCTTCGGTCAGGACATTCACGCTGATATTATTGACAAAAACTCTATCTTCTCCACTTGTGCGGAGGAGAGAATCCAAACTTATGTTTTTTAGTAAAATTTCCCGCAGAACATTCAAACCTGTCAGCATGAGAGACTTTTGGGCTTCTTTATCAGCCTTGTGAAACTCATCTGACATTGTAAAAATCTCTTTCAGCTTCTTACCATGGCAAAGTCGAAACCAATCTCTGATTTGGCTTACCTGCAAATCTTCAACTTGATTTACCAGGCGATATGCTTCCCTCAAATTACCATCAGCTACCATCGCGATTTGGTCAGCCGCTCCGGGCTCGGAAAGTCCGGAATGAATAAGATGGGATTTAATTTCTTCATCTGTAAATGCCCTCACCATCACTTTCTGTGTTCGGGAAAGAATAGTGGTCAAAAGCTGATCTGGCTGAGAAGTTACCAGCATGAAAATCGTCTTTGCCTGCGGTTCTTCGATTATTTTGAGCAAAGCGTTGGCTGCGGATGGGTGTAAAAATTCCGGTGCCCAGATCATCATGATTTTATAGCCTCCTTCGAAAGACATCAGCGAAAGTGCCTGGATTATTTTTCTGGCTGCTCCTTTTGAAATATTCAACTGCTTTTTTTCAAAGCCATTGAAATAGATAAAGTCATGGACATTGCCATAAGGCTGCTCGATGGCGAACTTTCGCCAACTAGTCAAAATATCTACTTTTTCTTCCTTTTCATCCTCTTCCTTTTCATCCTCTTTGGTTTTGGCAATCGCCGGAAAGGCAAAGTTCAGATCTGGCAGAACCAATCTGGACATTCGCTGACAAGCAGTACACTTGCCGCAGGAATCCTCCGGTCCGGGATTTTGACAATATAAATAGGTGGCCAAAGCCAAAGACAAGGTCAGATTGGCAGAACCTTCCGGTCCGTGAAAAAGTAAAGCATGCGCCAAATGATTGTTTTTGACGGCATTGAGGAGGTTTTCTTTGGTCTCGGGTAATCCCGGAATCTCAGCAAATTGCATGATTTAATTAATCAGGATGATTTCTCCCAAATTCTGTAACTCTTTGACGTTTCAAAAATCCTTTCGAGGATTTCTTTGTCTTCAGGAGTCCAGGCTATTTTTCGGCGACCCATCACTGCGATGGCTACTTCTTCGAATTTGGAAAACTGGAAGGTAGAGAATCCTGCCGCTCCCCCCCAAGCAAAAGAAGGAATAAAATTTCGGGGATATCCATCCCCAAAAACATTTGCTCCCACGCCGATGACTGTTCCGGTGTTGAACATTGTATTGATGCCGCACTTGGAGTGGTCGCCCATCATTAAGCCACAGAATTGCAAGCCCGTATTGGCAAAACCACCTTTGGTATAGTCCCAAAGTTTGACAGGAGCGTAATTGTTTTTGAGGTTACTCGTGTTTGTGTCAGCACCTAGATTGCACCATTCACCTATTACTGAATTGCCTAAGAAGCCTTCGTGGCCTTTGTTACTATAGCCGAAAATCACTGCGTTGGAAACTTCCCCGCCAACTTTAGAATGAGGTCCGACAGTCGTGTCTCCTCGAAGTTTTGCTCCCATGTTAATGGTTGATCCTTCGCAAAGCGCAAATGGCCCGCGAATCATGGAGCCTTCCTGGATCTCGGTATTTTTACCGATGTAGATCGGGCCGTTTTCAGCATTGAGAATGGCAGCTTTGATAGTAGCTCCTTCCTCAATGAATATGTTTTCCGGTGAATAGACCCTTGTGTAGGGATCGTTGATTTCGGCTGACTTTCTGCCCGCTGTGATCAATTCAAAGTCTTTTTTGATTTCAGAACCATTGAATTGAAAGATATTCCAGCTTTTCTGAAGCAGAACCGGCTCAGAATCAAGCTGAATTATTTCTTTTTCCTTAGCAAAGTCAAGGTTTTTCTCAGTTTCGCCAATGTAGGTTGCGAGAAGAGTTTTACCGAAGTAAAGCGCTTGATTTTTTTGAAGCTTTTGAAGAATTTTCTCCACGCCGTTTTCAGGAAGCCAGGCGCCATTGACAGCCAAGGCATCTCCCGGTTTTCTGGAAAATTTCTTTTGCAGATAATCCTGCGTGAGGAAAGAAACTTCTGAACGGGTACGTTTTTCCCATTTTTCTGAAATTTTCAGGATTCCAATCCGGATATCCGCCACCGGCCGGGTAAAAGTAAAAGGTAAAAGAGATCCACGAATGGCCGGATCATCAAACAAGAGCAAATTATCCATAGGGCAAAAATAAAAAAGTCTCCCGGAATCCATGCTCCGGGAGACTTTTAAGAATGAGTTTGCTCGAATTACTTCTTAGCAGCGTATCTTCTGTTGAATTTCTCAACACGTCCTGCAGTATCAAGCATCATTTTCTTACCAGTATAGAACGGGTGAGACTCAGCACTTACTTCGATTTTGTATACCGGGTAGGTATTTCCATCTTCAAATACGATAGTCTCAGAAGTTTCGATTGTAGATTTTGTCAAAAACTTAAACTCGCTAGAAGTGTCATAGAAGACCACGTCTCTGTAGTTTGGATGAATTGTAGCTTTCATATCACTAATTTTTTATAGTACCTTTTTCAAATGAGGCACAAAGTTATCCTTTTTCAGAAAACACACCAAATCTTTATCAAGTATTTCTTTAGCTATTAAACAAAAGCCCTAAAATGCATCTTCTGGGCGGGAATTTTCAAATCATTATTTCATGAATTAAAGGCTTTTTCTAGCTTTAGACAATGCAAAAACGATCCAGCCTACGCCTGACCCTGAGTTTGCTCATTTTTATAGCATCTTACTCGCTGCCTTTTTTCTCCCTGGCCCAAGGTTCTTACATTCCTTATGATCGGGATTACTACCATCGAATAGAGCGCTATGAAATCCTCCAAGGCAAAACCAATCCCTTTTTCAACACCGGCTACAAGCCTCAAAGAAGAGATCATGTGGCAAAATACCTGGATAGCCTGGCCCTGGATTCAGCGGTGATTCGATCACGGGTGGATCAATTCAACCTTCAATATCTGGCTCAGGACAACTGGGAATTTGTGGAGCAGGAAACTGAACTTTCGAAGAAACCATTTTTGAAAGCTCTGTATAAAAGACCCGGTGACTTCACCTATTACAACAGCGACGAATTTGACATTCATGTCAACCCCGTCTTTTATATAAATGGAGGAATTGAAACTGACAACCTCCGAAATCCAAATCGATTAACCCGTGGTGTTGCCATAAGAGGTTCTATTGATAAAAAAGTTGGGTTCTACACCTATTTGACTTCTTCAGAGGGTTTCTTTCCGAGTTGGGTGAAAAACACTGCGGAATACAACGGGGCAGTTCCAGGAGAAGGTTTTTGGAAAGAATATGAAACTGACGGATACAGCTATTTTTCCGCCTTGGGGCATGTGAATTTTCACCTCACCAAACACATCGAAGCACAAGTGGGTCACGATCGGAATTTTGTCGGAGAGGGCTATCGCTCCTTTTTGCTATCGGACTTTTCCAATCCTTACATGTTTGTCAAACTGAACACTAAAATCTGGAAGTTTCAGCTGACCAACTTATGGACTCAAATGAATGCCGATGTTTTATATAACAGGGGAAGGCCGACAGACGGGAAATATCCTCAGAAGTATTTCTCATTCCATCGATTGGGATTGAATGTCGGAAAAAAGCTGAATTTGGGTTTTTTTGAATCCGTCATGACTGACCAGATTGACTTTAATTATTTCAATCCCTTTGTTTTCTTCCGATGGGTCGAGCAGCAACAGGGTTCTCCAGACTCTATCATGCTGGGAATGGACTACAAATGGCTTTTTTATCCCGGGATGGAACTCTACGGGCAATTTGCCCTGGATGAATTCGTATTTGAGGAATTCTTTGAAATCAGCGGTGGGGGATCCAAGAGAAATAAATACGGAGTTCAGCTGGGCTACAAATACATCAATGTCTTTGGTGTCTCGAATCTCGACTTTCAATTTGAGTGGAATCAAGCAAGGCCTTATACATTTCAGGAAAAAACAGAATACCAATCTTACTCCAACTGGCGCACGCCCCTCACCCATCCTCGCGGTGCAAACTTCCGGGAGTTTGTCGGAATCATCAGATATCAGCCGATCCCAAAACTCAACCTTACGCTAACAGGAATGTACCAGATGTATGGGTCTGACGAAAATACTGAGACTAACTGGGGTGGAGATGTGCTGAAAAACAGACTGGTAGGAAGTCCGACGGGATTGTATAATAACTTCATTGGTCAGGGCGTGGAAAATCAGGTTGTTCAATCAAATCTAAATGCCAGCTATATGCTCAAGCATAATTTCTTCATCGATGCGACTCATACGTTCCGCAGGAGAACAGCCGAAGATCTTGACAGCCCTGAAGTCAATCAATTGGTACAATTGGGGATTCGGTGGAACTTCCTGAGACCGGATTACAATTACTAGAAAATCCCGCGATCGCTATTTTGCGTAACTTCGCGACCTGTTTACCGAATACTCTGTCATGAAGACCTATCTGCGAATTCTTTCCTACGCCAAGCCTTACGGAAAATTCGTGCCTGTTTATGTGATTTATGCCTTTCTGGCGATCGTTTTTGGCTTGCTCAATTTCACATTGCTCAAGCCCTTGTTTGATGTGATCTTTGAGCAGGTTGATCCTGCAGGATTGGTCCAATACCAGGAAAAGCCTACGTTCAGTTTTTCAATTGGCTATTTCACCCATTTGTTCAACCATACTTTTCTGGAGATTTCTGAGGCTTATGGTAAAATGGGTACTCTATACTTTGTCTGTGGCATCATCGTACTCTCAGTTTTCCTATCGAATCTTTTCGCCTATCTCTCCGGAGTGGTACTGGCAAATGTGAGAGCAGTTGTGATCAAGAGAATGAGAATGGATATTTTTCGACAGGTCAGCACATTACACATCGGTTATTTCTCCAACGAACGCAAGGGAGATCTCATGTCTAAAATGACGAACGATGTCCAAGAAGTAGAAAACACTATCGTACAGTCGCTTCGGGTGGTCTTCCGGGAGCCAGCCACGATTATCCTTTATTTCGCAGTACTGTTTTTTATGTCGGTCAAACTGACACTTTTCACCATCCTGATCATCCCGATTTCGGGTGCTATCATCGGCGGGATTACGAGGAAGTTGAAGAAAAAAGCGGTGCAAAGTCAGCAGTCCCTTGGAAGAATTGTCAATATTCTGGATGAAACCCTCGGCGGCATGCGCGTGATCAAAGCCTTCAATGCGGAGCGATTTATGACGGGCAAGTTTGATGCAGAGACGGATTATTATGCAGATGTGAATGTGAACATGGCCCGCAAAAATGAGCTGGCGTCTCCCATTTCCCAGTTTATGGGCGTGTTTGTTGTTGCAGGAATCCTTGTTTACGGAGGAAGCATGGTGCTCAGCGGCGAGTCTGATCTCAGTGCTTCTGACTTTATCACGTACATCATCATTTTCACCCAAGTACTAAATCCTGCGAAAGAAATTTCCCGAGCGGTCAGTAGCATTCAGCGGGGAATTGCCTCGGCGGAGCGAATTTTCGAAGTGGTCGATACAACTTCACAGATCAAGTCTCCGGTGGTTGCGAAGCCATTGAAAAGCTTCGAAAAGTCAATCGTCTTTGATCAGGTGAGCTTTGCTTATCAGGATCAGAAGGTATTGAACAACATCAATTTCGAACTGAAAGCAGGAAAAACCATCGCACTCGTCGGGCCATCCGGTGGTGGAAAATCCACGTTAGCAGATTTGGTCCCTAGATTCTATGATCCGACTAAAGGCAAAATTCTCCTTGACGGTGTAGACATCAAAGAATTTGAGGTGCATAACCTCCGCGAACTCATGGGAATTGTGACTCAGGAATCTATCCTTTTCAACGATACCGTATTTAACAACATCGCCTTTGGAATCGAAGACGCAACAGAAGAACAAGTGA
>VFKK01000150.1 GCA_009885605.1 Cyclobacteriaceae bacterium
GGTAGACCTGCGGTAAAGTTCACGCCCGTACTGAATGCGATGGATTTGAATGGAATCAATCCCTGATCATGGTACATCGCAAGAATCCCGTCAAACTTAGTTTGATGCATCATTCCGAAAAATCCATCTGCCGGATAAGGCCCAAAAACATATTTGTTATGATCTTTTAATTCCCTAATCGCCGGCTTGATTATTTTTTCTTCCTCTTCGCCTAGTAGCCCGTCTTCTCCTGCATGGGGGTTCAGCCCCAGCACAGCAATCTTCGGCTTATTGATTCCGAAATCATTTTCCAGACTTTTCAAAAGAAGATTAGCCTTTTGGATGATTCGCTCCTTTGTGATCGTTTCGGAGACTTTTGCCAGAGGAACATGACCCGTCACCAAACCAACTCGAAGCTGTTCTGCCACCATCAGCATCAGACTTGAAGTTGAGCCGACTGCTTCTGTAATGAATTCTGTATGTCCTACAAATGGAAGTTCCTCCGAATTGATGTTATTTTTGTTAACGGGAGCAGTGACTAACGCCTGGATTTTTCCGGCCTTCAGATCGTTTACAGCAGCTTTTAAAACTTCCAAAGCAAATTTTCCTGCTTCCTGAGTTTCCACGCCTGGGATCACATCCGGACAATCTTCCGTCACGTTGATCACATTGATTTTCTTGTGCTGGATTTCCTCGATGCTCCTAATCTGCACAAAATTGAAATCCTCCAGATTCAAAAGTTTTCTGTAAAAAGTCAGGATTTTGCCATGAGCATAGATCAATGGGGTGAAAGACTTGTGTGTCCGATTGTCAATAATCGCTTTCATCGTGACCTCAGGTCCGATTCCATTGATATCACCTATGCTAATCCCAATAATGGGTCTTGACTTTTTTGCGTTCATATGATTAGGTTTTGAAAGTCCGGTGCCTCGTTAGGGCGATCTTACTTTAGACCTTTAGGAATATTCTCTTAATTTTAGGACTGCAATTTATAAAATTTTATCAGAGCTAACCGATGGAAAAAGTCAAAGCCAAAAAACACCTTGGACAGCACTTTTTGACCGATTTGAGTATTGCTGAGCAAATAGCTCAGGCGGTCAAAGGGCATGGAGGTGTCACCAAAGTCCTGGAAATTGGTCCGGGAATGGGGGTACTGACAGATTATCTGCTTAAGGGGCCTCTGGATCTGTTTATTATAGATATTGACAAAGAGTCAATCACCTATCTCCACAAGAAATATCCTGAGCTTGGAGAGAAAATTATTCAGGGAGATTTTCTGAGACTGGATCTCAGGAAGACTTTTGAGGAGAAATATGCCATCATCGGTAATTTTCCTTACAACATTTCCTCTCAGATATTATTCAAAGTCCTGGAAGAAAAGAGTAAGATAACTGAGGTCGTCTGCATGCTTCAAAAAGAAGTTGCCAAACGAATCGCTTCACCAAAAGGAAATAAAGACTACGGAATCTTGTCCGTTTTACTTCAGGCATTCTACGATATTGATTACCTTTTTTCCGTGCCTCCGGAAGTATTTGATCCACCTCCAAAAGTCAATTCAGGCGTAATCAGACTTACCCGAAATAAAACGGAAAAGCTGGATTGCAGCGAAAGACTCTTCTTCCAGGTTGTGAAAGCAGGTTTTGCTACCCGAAGAAAAACTCTAAGGAATTGCTTGAAATCTTTCCAACTTCCCGAGGAATTAAAGGTTAATTCCATAATGGACAAACGTGCTGAGCAATTGGACGTGGCTGATTTTGTCTTTCTAACCCAACAAATAGAGGCTTCCCGTGGAAACGATTAAACAATTCGAACTTTCAAAAGAGTATCTGGAGAGTCTGCGCCAAGGTATTGAGGCAGAGAATCTGGAATTTATCCGCGAGTCACTTGATGGGGTAAACGTGGCCGACGTTGCTGCGATTCTGGATGAACTTTCCCTGGATGAGTCGATCTATGTCCTTCGAATTCTTCCGGGCCAACTCGCAGCGGATATTTTAATAGAGTTGGATGATACCACGCTGTTTAAGGTCCTGAAGGAAATGGAAGAGGAAGAGATTTCTTCTTTCATCGAATTGATGGATTCTGATGATGGTGCGGATATTTTGAATCTGCTTCCGGAAAAAGAGAGGGAGGATGTAATCAGTCACTTTAAGGACCAAATCAAGTCAGATCAAATCCTTGAACTCTTACGCTACGAAGAAGATACAGCTGGTGGTATCATGGCCAAGGAATACATTCGGGCAAACAAAAACTGGAATGTAGTTCAGACGATCAATGAAATTCGGAGACAAGCCGAAAACGTAGAAAAAATCTACTCGATCTATGTGGTCAACAATCGACAGCAATTACTGGGCAGAGTTTCCCTGAAGAAAATTGTCCTTGCTGCAGAAGACACCCGAATCGAAGATATCTACGATGACGAGGTAGTTTCAGTCCCTACTCATATGGATCAGGAGCACGTAGCCGAAATCATGCGAAAGTATGACTTGGAATCTGTTCCGGTGGTGAATACTAAGAATAAACTCGTGGGTAGGATTACCGTCGATGATATTTTGGATGTAATCCGTGAAGAAGCAGATGAGGATATTCAGGCAATGTCCGGTATCTCGGATACCGTTGACGAATATGACAGCGTTATCAAACTAACTAAAGCGAGGCTTCCCTGGTTGATGATCGGAATTGTCGGAGGATTGCTGGGAGCTGGCTTTATTGGGTTTTTTGAGGAGGGATTGAGCAAAGTAACTGCCCTTGCATTTTTCATTCCGCTCATTACTGCGACTGGAGGAAATGTCGGGATCCAATCTTCCTCCCTTGTGGTGCAGTCTCTCGCCAACAAATCTGCTTTCGATGATTCGCTTTGGACCAGATTTGTAAAAGGATTGATTGTCGCTATTATCAATGGTTTGATCCTGGCAACATTTGTCTTTGGTGTGGTGGTATTATTTTATCATACGGAAGTGGCCTTCGCGCTTGTGGTTTCTATTGCGCTTTTCTCGGTGGTTTTGCTTTCCTCATTCATGGGCACTTTTACACCGATTGTCTTGGATAGGTTTGGCATCAATCCCGCTTTGGCATCGGGTCCATTTATTACAACCGCTAATGATTTGATAGGTTTGGCGGTCTACTTTTTGGTAGCAATGTCATTGCTGAATATTTAAGAATATCCGAAAATGAAAATCCTGATTATTGACGAAATGCATCCTGGCATTGTTCCTATGCTTAAAAAGGACAGACATCTAGTCACCTATTCTCCCAAAATTACAAGAGCCGAAATTCTTGGTCAGGTGGAAGAATACGATGGTTTGATCATTCGGTCCAAAACTCCGATGGACCGCGAACTTCTGGAGAGAGCAACTAACCTCAAATTCATAGGAAGGGCAGGAGCGGGGCTCGATCAGATTGACCTTGACTATTTGGTAAAGCATGGAATCAAGTTATTTCATGCAGCAAAAGGAAACAGAGATGCCGTAGCGGAACATGCTTTAGGGATGATTTTAGCTTTGTTCAACCAGTTACCAAAAGCTGATCAGGAAATAAGGAAAGGGATTTGGGATCGTGAAGGAAATCGTGGACATGAACTTGCCGGTAAAACTGTCGGGATCATGGGCTATGGAAATATGGGAAAAGCCTTTGCGAAGCGCCTTCACGGGTTCAAAGTAAAGGTGCTTGCATTTGATAAATTCAAACTTGGTTTTGGTGATGAATTCGTACAGGAAGTGACCTGGGAAAAGCTCAAAGAAGAAGCCGATATTTTGAGCATTCATGTTCCGCTGACTCCGGAGACGCGGGATTTTTTCACAATCGAAGAATTGGAAAGTTTCAATAAACCGTTTTGGCTGATCAATACTGCAAGAGGAGAGGTCATTACTTTTAAAACGCTGAACGAAGGATTGGATATGGGAATTCTTCGGGGTGCAGTTTTGGATGTTCTGGAAAATGAAAAATTCCAGAAGTTTACCCCAGAGCAAAAATCGGAATTTGAAGTGCTGGCAGCCCGAACTAATGTTCTTTTTAGTCCTCATGTAGCCGGTTGGACTTTTGAGTCGTATGAGAAAATAAACAAAGTGCTCGTAAAGAAAATCAGGAAAGCTTTTAAGTGATTTTCCGCCTTTATTTGTACCTTTTTGAAAACTAGCTTGCTTTGCTTTGTATGGAAGGTTTGTTATATTTGAACGTTAAATAATGGCAAGTAACAAAGTAACGGTCCCACTCACGCGACCGTTACTTTGTTTTTTATGCCTTTAGAAGAGATTAAAAAACTATGGGAACAATACAATATTACACCGAAGAAGGCCTGAAAAGACTGAAAGATGAACTTCAGGAGTTGAAGGGCAAAGGGAGAATGGATATCGCCAAGCAGATTGCTGAAGCGAGAGACAAAGGTGACTTGAGTGAAAATGCAGAGTACGATGCTGCCAAAGACGCACAAGGCCATCTGGAGCTAAAAATCGCCAAGCTTGAAGCTGTGGTAGGTAACGCTCGAATCCTGGACAATTCACAAATGGACACTTCCAAAGTAGGAATTCTTTGCACCGTAAAAATCAAAAATGTAAAGAGTGGAATGACTGTAAGCTACACATTGGTGTCCGAGGAAGAAGCTGATTTGAAAGCAGGAAAGATTTCCCTTGCCTCTCCTTTCGGAAAAGGTTTGGTCGGAAAATCATTGGGTGATATCGCAGAGATCAATGCCCCTGCCGGTCAATTGCAATTCGAAATTCTGGAAATCAATTATTGATACCAGCCCGGCTAGTCCGGGTTTTTTTGTACAAAAAGCTATGGCATCTATTTTCACCAAAATCATCAATAGAGAAATTCCCGCTCAAATTGTAGCTGAGGATGAAAATTACATTGCATTTCTGGACATCATGCCTTTGGTCAAAGGGCATGTTCTGGTAGTGCCAAAGCAGGAATTGAGTTATATTTTTGATATGGAGCCTGATGCATTAGCAGGCTTACACCTTTTTGCTCAGAAGGTGGCAAAAGCCATGGACAAAACCATCAAATGTACCCGAATCGGAGTGGCTGTGATTGGTTTGGAAGTGCCTCATGTGCATGTTCATTTGGTTCCTCTTCGCACAATGGACGACATCAATTTCACCAGACCTAAGTTGAAATTGACTCCGGAAGAAATGGCGGAGACTGCGGATGCGGTTCGTTCTGGTTTCTGAGTTTTAGTGATCAGTTGCAGTATTCAGTGATCAGTCGCAGTATTTAGTGATCGGTGTTGAAGCCTGGTGATCAGTTACAGTTCGCAATTGTAGTAGGTTGGATTACTCAAAAGAAGCTGGGTTTCGTTAAATTGAATACTTAAGAATTATATTTTTAATTTAAACTTTTTCAAAGATGGATTTCAAAGGGCTTTTAGCATATCAAAAAGGATTTGAACTTGCCATGGAGATTTTTCAGTTTAGTAAATCCTTTCCAAAAGAAGAGAAATATTCTTTAACAGATCAAATAAGAAGATCAGCCAGGTCTGTTTGTGCTTGTATCGGAGAATCTTATCGAAAAAGACTTTATCCGGCACACTTTATTTCCAAACTCTCTGATTCAGACATGGAAAATAGTGAAACTCAAGTATGGTTAGACTTCGCATTTGAATGTGAGTATTTGGATAAAGAAAGTCACGAAAAGCTTACCGAGAAAGTGAAAGAGGTTGGAAAACTTTTGAATTATATGATTCTCAATCCAGAAAAATTTGGTTCTAAAAAGATCAATTGAATATTGATTAAATCCCAGCTTACACGGATACTAAAGGATTGAAATTGAAAGTGAACACTGTTACGTGTCACTGCGACTGAACACTGGGGCTGAATACTGTCAACTGACTGTTAATCAAACCTATCCCCGGAATACCTCGGCGTTCCTCCCTTTTGCGTAGCTACAAAAGCACCAAGTTTGCAGGCATAATCAAGGATTTCTTTTGGATTTTTATCGTCTAGATAGGTCTTAACAAAGCCGCTCAAAAAGGCATCGCCTGCGCCAATGCTGTCTTCAACTTTTACCTTGTAACCCGAATGCGCAGTAATTACTCCTTTTTGGTAAATCAAAGCTCCTTTTGAACCTCGAGTCACGCATATAATTTCCATCGGAAAGTGCTTATCAAGATGTCCACAAAGGCCTTCGACGGTTGGTTCGGTTTTGAAATAATCAGCAAAAATCTCCAACTCGTCTTCGTTGATTTTCAGAACGTCTGCATATCCAAGAAGTGTTTCAATCACTTCGAAATCATAAAATGGTGGGCGGAGATTCGCATCAAAAATGCGTAAAACAGGATGACGCAGAAGGTGAAGAAGGGTTTTTAAGCTTTCTGTATTTCGCACTCCCAAGGAGCCAAAAACAAACGCATCTGCATCTTCTACTGCCTGATCCATTTCTTCATTCCATTGGATAAAGTCCCAGGCAACGGGGGAGACAATCGTATATCTAATATTTTCTGGGTCGGAATTATCCACCAAAACCCGGGAGGTTTCATGTTCAACGTTTGTTTGAATCATGTCCGTCGGAATTTCAAAACTGTTCAGAAATTCAAGGAGATTTTTTCCGTCGGTATCATTTCCAATTGCAGAAATAAGCCGGGAATTCAGTCCCAATTGATGGAGATTGAGTGCTACGTTCATGGGTGCTCCTCCTGCAACTGGTCCAGTTGGCAGACAATCCCATAGCATTTCTCCGAAAATGACAACTTTATACGACATGATTAGGATGTAAGTCTTGTTGAATCTCTTCTAATGATCGGCCTTTGGTTTCAGGCATTTTATATTTCACCCACCAGAGTTGCCAGACCATCATTAGAGCAAAGAATGCGAAGATATATCCGGGCCCGAATTGGTTGGCGAAGAATGGAAAGACGTTGGCGATCAATGCTGCAAGAATCCAGTGTGTGAAGCAACCGATTGATTGTCCATACGCTCGAAGTTCATTTGGGAAAACTTCAGAGATGAACACCCAGATCACAGACCCTTGACCGATGGCATGGGAAGTGATGAAACCAAAAACAAAGATTGGAAGCCAAAAGGAATCTATACCTCCTACCAGGAAATTATAGGCCATCAGTGAAAGTGAGATTATGTAACCGAATGAACCGATGTACATGAGTTTTTTCCTTCCCAGTCGATCAATCAAATAAAGACCGAGGAATGTTCCGATCAGGTTGACCACACCAATTCCAATTGTTGATATCAGCGCATTTTCGGTTGAAATTCCTGCCATTTCGAATACACGTGGAGCGAAATAGATGATGGCATTGATACCTGAAACCTGATTAAAGAAGGCAATGAAGATTGCCAGCATGGTAGTAGAGATGAAAGCTTTGCTAAAAAGCGCCGAGAAACTTCCTTTTTGCTTCAGCATCTTTTCTTCTTCGATGGCGAGACGAATAGCTTCGTCAACACCTTCTGGATCTGTTCGGGTGAGAATGGCTCTTGCTCTTGGTTCATCATTAAATTTGGTGAGGATCCATCTCGGACTTTCCGGAATCAGGAAAATCATGACAGTGTAGATAATTGCCGGAATAGCTTCTACACCCATCATCCATCTCCAATCTTCAGGGATTCCTGCAGTTCCGATAAGGTAATTGGATAAATAAGCCATCAGGATTCCGAAAACGATGTTGAATTGGTACAGAGCAACCAACAAACCTCTGTTTTTTGCGGGGGCAATTTCGGATATATACATCGGAGCGACTACTGAAGAAGCACCTACACCCAAACCTCCAAGAAATCTGAAGAACGTGAAAGACTCCACATCCCAGGCAATACCTGAACCCAAAGCAGAAACGAAATAAAAGACCCCAATCCACAAAAGACTTTTCTTTCTACCGAGTTTGTCTGCAGGAATTCCTCCAAACAAAGCACCGATTACTGTTCCATATAGGGCCGAGGCAATAGCAAGACCATGAGTCAGATCATTGAGTTTCCAAACTTCCTGAATTGCCCGCTCCGCACCGGAGATTACAGCTGTATCAAAACCAAATAAAAAGCCGCCCAAAGCGGCTGTAATTGAAAGGAAAAAGGCGTAGCTCTTTGAAGACATGGATGAATTGGGCTAATTATATTTTACTAAACTAAAGAGAACCCGAATAAATCAAAACTTATCAGACTCTTTTCCCTTCAGATTATCTGAAAGGGTAAACAAAGCTTCCAAATCTTTCCATTATTGCTTTTTCCAACTCTTCATGATGACTTGGATGAGAAATTCTCATCAGTTCATGAGCTCGCTGCCGTAGGTTTTTTCCATATAAATTGGCCACTCCAAACTCCGTAACGACATATTGTAAGTGAGCTCTTGTTGTCACCACACCAGCTCCTTGCCTCAAATACGGGACTATTTTGGAAGTTCCTTTTTTGGTGCAGGCAGTCATAGCCATGATTGGTTTGCCTCCGTCTGAAAGTGAGGCGCCACGCATGAAGTCCATTTGTCCACCCACGCCTGAGTAATGATAACTTCCGATGGAATCTGCGCAAACCTGACCCGTCAGATCCATTTCCAGGCAGCTATTAATTGAAACTACTTTTGGGTTTTTCCGGATGACTGCAGTATCATTTACATATGCAGCCTCGTGAAATGAGTACTCTGGATTGTCATGAATTTCTTTGTAAAGCGCAGCTGACCCTACGGTGAAGGAGGAGACTACTTTTCCCGGATGTTTTTTCTTATAAGCATTGGTCACAGCCCCGGATTTCATCAGACCGAGGATTCCGTCGGAAAACATTTCAGTATGAATTCCAAGATCTTTATGGGTGTGCAGGGAGTCAAGAACTGCATCAGGGATTGCTCCTATACCCATTTGAATGGTTGCGCGGTCCTCTATTAAATTGGCAATATGATGACCGATTTGACGCTCAGTCTCGGTGATTTTTTTACCATAATTCACCTCGAAAAGTGGTTCATCGACATAGGTCGCTGCCGCAAACTTTGAAAAATGGATATGTCCGTCTCCATGAGTTCTTGGCATTTGTTTATTGACCTGAGCAATGATGATTCTTGCAGTGTCCACGGCCGGTTTGGCGATGTCAATGGAAGTTCCCAAAGAGCAATAGCCGTGAATATCAGGTTCGGAAACATGGATTAAAGCCACATCAATTTTGAGGATATTTTTTCTGAAAAGGTGCCCGATCTCACTTAGAAAGATCGGAACATACCCGCCCTGATCAGAATTGACTGCGGCTCTTACATTTTCGGAAACGAAAAGAGAATTCATGAAAAAACTTTCTTTACAATCAGGTTCAACCAAAGGCATGGGCCCAAAGGTTGAAATTGCGACCAGTTCAACATTTCGGAGTTCATTTTTTCTCGCTGCCAAAGCAAAAAGAAGCGTTGTGGGAGTAGCAGCACTACCATGAATAAAAACTCTCTGGTTACTTTGAATCAGACTTACTGCGTTTTCCGGGGTGGTGTAACTGGTCATTGCTCTGAAGCTTGTTGTATTTGGCCCAATATTAAGGTTTGTTCCTTTCAATTAAGTTGATATTAATCAGGCATCGCAAAGAATCTCATGGAATTCAGCCAAATAATATTCTGTTTTGAGTAAGAGGAAAATCAAGAGCTCTTTGATTTTTGTTATATTCGCAGTCCCTTTTCATCCTTGATTTCGTTGCTAAATATGGCAATGAACTAAGCCGACTAAGTATTAAACCCAAACTCATGTCTATTTCTCAGGAGATTTATAAACCAAAGAATCATATCCGGATCGTTACCGCCGCCTCACTTTTTGATGGTCACGATGCCGCGATCAATATCATGCGCCGGATTATTCAGTCTACCGGTTGCGAAGTGATCCATTTGGGCCATAACAGATCCGTCCAGGAAATCGTCGATTGTGCGATTCAGGAGGATGTGCAGGCAATTGCCATTACTTCTTATCAGGGCGGACACGTGGAATTTTTCAAATACATGTATGATCTCCTTCGGGAAAAAGGTGCCGGTCATGTTAAGATTTTTGGAGGAGGGGGAGGTACGATTCACCCCGAGGAAATCCGTGAACTCCATGAGTATGGGATTTCCAAAATCTATTCACCCGATAATGGAAGGGCGATGGGCTTGCAGGGAATGATCAATGACTTGGTCATGCAGTGCGATTTCCCAATCGGAGATGAATTGCCAAAGGAATTTACACTTGTGAAAGAGCGAAAGGAATTCGTAGCGAGAGCGATTTCAGCTTTTGAAAACTTCCCCGAAAACTCCAGGGAAGTGCTTGACCAAATAAGGAAGAAAAGCAAAGAATTGACTACACCCGTATTGGGAATCACCGGAACCGGCGGGTCAGGAAAATCTTCTTTGGTGGATGAATTGGTTCGCAGATTCCTGGTGGATTTTGATGATAAAACTCTGGCAATCATTTCTGTAGATCCATCTAAGCGAAAAACGGGTGGAGCTCTTTTGGGAGATAGAATCCGGATGAATGCAATCCATCACCCTCGGGTTTTCATGCGTTCTTTGGCCACTCGTCAGTCTAATTTGGCACTTTCAAAATACGTACAGGACGCCGTTGATACGGTGAAAGCGGCGGGTTTTGACATGGTTATTTTGGAGACTTCGGGAATCGGACAGTCTGATACGGAGATTATTGAGCATTCGGATATTTCACTTTATGTGATGACTCCGGAGTACGGGGCAGCTTCGCAGTTGGAAAAAATCGACATGCTTGACTTTGCAAATGTGATCGCTCTGAACAAGTTTGACAAGCGCGGGGCACTGGATGCGATTCGGGATGTGAAAAAGCAATTTAAGCGAAACCATAATCTTTGGGATATTTCAGATGAGGAAATTCCTGTTTTTGGCACCATCGCTTCCCAGTTTAACGATCCGGGGATGAACCAACTTTATCGGGCAATGATCCATAAAATCGGAGAAAAATACTCCGGCTGGGAAAGTACATTCGAACTTACGGCTGGCACTTCGGAGAAGATTTACATCATTCCACCGGCCCGAACCCGCTATCTGAGCGAAATCACTGAGAATAATCGAAGCTACGACCGATGGGTGGAGGAGCAGAAAGAAATTGCGCAGCAACTCTACAGCATACAAAAATCCATTGAATCAATCGGTAATACCAAAATTGAGGACAAGGACAGACTGATCAAGGAACTTCAGGAAGTCTATGCACAGGTAGAACTGAATCTCGATCCGAAAAATAAAAAATGGCTTGAAGAATGGCCGGCTGAAGCCGCCCGTTACGGAGAGGATTACTACACATTTAAAGTTCGCGACAAGGAATTAAAGGTAAAAACCTATCATTCCTCACTTTCAAATTCCCGAATTCCTAAAGTTTCAATGCCCAAATACGAGGCTTGGGGTGAATTGCTGAAATGGGGATTGAGAGAAAATCTTCCAGGCTATTTCCCATACACTGCAGGAGTTTTTCCATTCAAAAGAGAAGGAGAGGACCCTACCAGAATGTTTGCCGGAGAGGGCGGACCGGAGCGAACCAATAAGCGCTTTCATTATGTGTCCAAAGGAATGCCTGCAAAACGTCTTTCTACTGCGTTTGACTCCGTGACTTTGTACGGGGAAGATCCGGATTACAGACCGGATATCTATGGTAAAATCGGCAATTCCGGTGTGAACATTTGTTGCCTTGACGATGCGAAGAGATTGTATTCAGGGTTCAATCTCGTTGATCCGATGACATCGGTTTCGATGACTATCAATGGTCCCGCTGCGACTATGACGGCATTTTTCATGAATGCTGCCATTGACCAGCAATGCGAGATATACATCAAAGCCAACGGATTGAAAGATGATGTAGAACAGAAAATCCAGACGATCTATAAGACTAAAAACCTTCCCGTCCCCACTTATAATGCGGGGATTCCTGAAGGAAATGAAGGATTGGGTCTGATGCTTTTGGGCGTGACCGGAGATCAGGTTTTGTCGGCTGGGGTTTATGAAAAAATCAAAGCTGATACACTTTCCAAGGTCAGAGGAACTGTCCAATCAGATATCCTGAAAGAAGATCAGGCTCAGAATACTTGTATTTTCTCGACGGAATTTTCTCTTCGCTTGATGGGCGATGTACAACAATATTTCATTGATCAGAAAGTCAGAAACTTCTATTCGGTTTCTATTTCGGGCTACCATATTGCAGAGGCCGGAGCTAATCCGATTACCCAATTGGCCTTGACACTTTCCAACGGATTCACTTACGTGGAATATTATGTCTCTCGTGGCATGAATATCAACGACTTTGCACCAAACCTATCCTTTTTCTTTTCCAACGGAATAGATCCTGAGTATGCGGTAATCGGTCGGGTGGCAAGGAGAATCTGGGCAAAAGCCATGAAATTGAAATACGGAGCGAATGAAAGATCCCAGATGCTGAAGTATCATATTCAGACTTCCGGAAGATCACTTCACGCGCAGGAGATTGATTTCAACGATATCCGCACGACGCTTCAGGCGCTTTACGCGATCTACGACAATTGTAACTCGCTCCATACCAATGCCTACGATGAGGCAATCACGACTCCTACCGAGGGCTCAGTAAGAAGAGCGATGGCGATTCAGCTGATCATCAACAAGGAATTGGGACTGGCAAAAAATGAAAATCCGCTTCAAGGCGCTTTCATTATTGAAGATTTGACTGATTTGGTGGAAGAAGCGGTGTACCTGGAATTTGATCGGATCACCGAGCGAGGTGGAGTTTTGGGAGCGATGGAAACCATGTATCAGCGCGGCAAAATCCAGGAAGAAAGTCTCCATTATGAGATGCAGAAGCATACCGGAGAATATCCGATAATTGGAGTGAATACTTTCCTTTCGTCTGACGGTTCGCCGACGATCATTCCGGGTGAAGTCATCCGCGCTAATGAGGATGAAAAAGAAGGTCAGATTCAAACCCTGGGTAACCTTCATTCTTTTAATCCGGCTAAGGTTAAAGAACATTTGGCTGCATTGAAAAAGGCTTCTATTAAAAATGAAAACATCTTCTCAGAACTAATGGAAGCTGTAAAATATTGTTCTTTGGGTGAAATCACCCATGCACTCTATGAAGTAGGAGGACAGTATCGCAGAAATATGTAAGTCAATTGAAAAATTGCAAAATTTGAAAATTAGTTTTGGTATTTTAAGATTATACTTTCTCTTGAAATTGAATCAGTGTAATCTAAAGCCCTAACAATCTAATATTTACCTATTGCTATGGACTGTGGTCTGTGGCCTGTTGACCAAAAAAGAAAATGTCAAAAAGAAATGTAACTGTCCGGATGAAATCGGACTACGAATACGAGGCTAGTAATGCTCAGGGCAACATTGTCCAAATCGATATGTATGATGCGCCAAATAAAAAAGCCCAATCCCCAATGGATTTGCTGCTTTCAGCTTTGGGAGGCTGTGCATCGGTTGATGCAGTTTTGATGATGAAGAAAAAGAGAAGAGAAATTGTGGATTTTTTTATCGAATTAGAAGGTCAGCGAAATGATGGAGTTCCGGCTTTATACACTGACATTCATTTGAAATTCACGTTAATATCACCAGATGCTACCAATGAGGAGTTTGCAAAGGTGGTTGCGCTTTCGGTAGAGAAATACTGTTCCGTTTCGTCTTCCCTGAAGTCTAAAGTGACGTTTTCTACTGAAGTCAGAAAATCCTGATGCGGGTTATTAAGGAGTTTGTCCAGGAGGAGGTACGAGTGAGTATTTTCTCCTGGAACAATAAATACATAGTCAAATTTGAATTGGGCCCGATGGAGCAGACTTTCAAGCTCAATGAGACTGATATTTTAGAAGAACAGGACCTGGAAAGCTTTTTTTCGGGAGATTTTTTTGAAAAAGTGAAATTGAGGTTTGAAGAAATGGGGAAAACACTTCGTGCCCAACTCGAAATTTTATAATTTAAGGAGATTCATTCTGCTTTATGTTAAAATTAACGCTGGGTTTTTTCGTGGTGATACTTATCTCGGTGTCCTGCTCAACTAAAAAGGAGAACCAAAATACTGATGTATCCGGGTTGAAAAACCTCATTTCTTCCATGGAGAGTGAGTTTTTGGAGTTCAATGAGGAGATAGGGTTACTGAAGCAGCATTACAATTTCCTGATCACCAAACGTGATAGCCTGCTTCCTTTGGCAGAAAAAGGGAAATACCATTTTTATGGCCGATTTTCTGCAAACCTTCCTGAAACGGATTCTACTTTAAGCACCGTTTTTATTTCTACTAATAACAGGGATTTTGAAAAGGCCAAAGAAGAAGTTGCCTTGACAAATGGTTTGGATTCTGTGTTTTTCAAACTATTTCACAAGTACGATCTGATCGCACAAGTTTATTCAAATTCTGCTTCAAACGTTTCCAGAGTATATCCGACCTATGATGCTCAAAATCTTATAGCACCGGAGGTAGATATCACCAAGTTTAATTTTTACTATCGGGCAGATTTGGAAAATAATCCGAATAAAGGTCCAATATGGATACCTGAAGCCTATGTAGATCCCGCCGGAAGTGGCTGGATTCTTTCTTTAATTCAGCCAGTTTATGAGGAAGATGAGCTGTTTGCAGTTCTTGGAATTGATTTTTTGGTGGATGATTTAGTCCACCATTATCTTGAAGAAGAGGATGGTAAATTATTAATAATAAATGGTAACGGAGATATTGTAGGAGGTAAATCTTCTGCAATTGAGTCGTTGAGCATGCCGCCCTTGAAAAATCATGTCTACCGTGAAACTATCAAAATGGATAATTTCAGAATTTCTGACTTCAATCTTTTTAATAGTAAAAGCAAAGAAGTAAGACAAATGGCCCAGTCTATTTTGTTTGAAAAAGGAGAACAATTCACTTTTACCAATGAGAAGGGATTGACCAAAGCTCAGGCAGTTCCATTTAAAATAGTGGATTGGTATCTTTTGGAATTAAATTGAAC
>VFKK01000184.1 GCA_009885605.1 Cyclobacteriaceae bacterium
GAAGAAGTCCGCACAGAATTTCCACTTGATCGCGCCGGACTAGACGTGAAATTTGTCAATGATCTCACTCCTTACAGAACCCAGAAAGTTCGAATTTTGAATGGAGGACACACCGCAATGGTCCCTTGGGCTTATCTGAATGGTCTTCGAACTGTGAGGGAATCTGTCGAAAATCCGAAAATCGGCACTTTCCTTCGGGAAGTGATTTTTGAAGAAATCATTCCAACTCTTGACATGCCGAAAGCCCAATTGGAAAAGTTTGCGGCGGACGTGCTGGAGCGATTTGCTAATCCTTTCATAGTCCATGAACTCAAATCAATCGCGCTAAATAGTATTTCCAAATTCAAGGTAAGAGTGCTTCCATCCTTATTGGGCTATTGGGAAAAGAACCAGCAATGGCCGGAAAAACTAACACTGGCTTTTGCAGCTTTGTTAGTCTTTTACAGAGGGGATTACAAAGGGGAAATACTTCCTGTCAATGATGACAAAGGGGTGATGGAGTTTTTTAAAATTGCCTGGGAGGCTCCTTCCCTGGAATCAACCATCAGGATGATTCTGGCGAATGAAAGCCTTTGGGGGCAAAACCTGGATAAATTTCCGGGTTTAAAAAATGAACTTACAAAGATTGTAAAAGGCATCCTCAGCTAAGAGATCGTGGATTTATCCAAACCAGCGGATCCTGTCGAAGAAGATTGACTAAAGACTGATAAAGCTCCGGAACCTCAGCTTTGAATTCCGCAGGTCTCTCAAAAAAAGTCTCAAGCGCTATGGCAAAGAATTCATGCTCGTTTTCACCAGCCCTTTCCCTGAATACTGAAGCTCTGCCTGTCTTTATTTTCTCGATTTCCTTTTCAGCAAGATGTTGATAGTGAGTCCAGTCTTTCCCTTTGAAAAACTCCATTTTCCCATTGTTATGGATCTTATTTTCAAGCTTCAAAGCATGTGCGATTTCATGGATTCCCAGGTTTATTCCGTCAGTTTCATTGGTCAATCCTTCCACAAACGATCTCCATGAAACTACGATCACCCCCAGTTTCGGATTGACTTCTCCTCGATGATACGTCTTTTGAATTCTGCTATAATAAGCATTTGGATAAATCAGAATTTTATCAAAATGAAGTAGTCTTATCTTTTTCCAGCCAAAAGTAACCTGGACAATTGTCGCGCCGATCAAAACCTCCATCTCTGAGGAAACTTCTTCAATGCCTCCTCTGCCGATAAACTCCTTGGTGGTCAAAACAATCTCAAGTTTCTTCCGAAACTCTGACTTGTGGGCAGGGTTAAGTCTTCGATAATAGGGGAAAAGCTTTTCCAGAGTTGAAAGCTCATTTTCTGAAAGCTTCCGCTGAAAAAGCCTTGCCCTGACTTCTTTTAGCCACCAACCGATTCTACTCAAATAATATGCTCTATACATTCCTAAAATAAAAATGGCAGAAACCCAAAGGTAACTGCCATCGAATAATCTTACAAATTCAAATTTTATCTCGCATAATTCACAGCTCGCATCTCACGGATTACGGTGATTTTGATCTGTCCTGGATATTGCATTTCCTTTTCGATTTTCTGAGAAATGTCAAAAGAAAGCTTTCCCGCAGTGGCATCGTCCACATTATCTGCGTCAACCAAAACTCTCAGTTCACGACCCGCCTGCATTGCAAAGCATTTGTTTACTCCCTCAAAAGCCAGAGCCAACTCTTCCAAGTCTTTCAAGCGCTTGATATAGCTGTCCATGATTTCTCTTCTGGCGCCTGGTCTGGAACCAGATATCGCATCACAAGCCTGAACGATCGGGGAGATCATGGTTGTCATTTCGATTTCATCGTGGTGAGCCCCGATGGCATTGCAAATTTCAGGATGCTCTTTGTATCGCTTGGCAAGCTCCATTCCCAACACCGCGTGTGGTAATTCCTGCTCCTCATGCCATACCTTTCCGATATCGTGAAGTAATCCTGCACGCTTTGCCATCTTGGCATTCAGGCCCATTTCTGCGGCCATGACGGCGCAAAGTTTAGCTACTTCTCTGGAGTGCTGAAGGAGGTTTTGACCATAAGAAGATCTGTATCTCATACGTCCAACCATTCGGATAAGCTCTGGATGCAAACCATGAATTCCAAGTTCGACGGCGGTTCTCTCACCGATTTCCACAATCTCCTCTTCGATATTTTTCTCGGTTTTGGCAACCACTTCTTCGATTCTGGCCGGGTGAATTCGTCCGTCCTGTACCAGTCTGTGGAGTGAAAGTCTTGCGATCTCCCTTCTTACAGGATCAAATCCGGAAATAATGATTGCTTCAGGGGTATCATCCACAACGATTTCAACGCCTGTTGCAGCTTCCAGCGCTCGGATGTTTCGGCCTTCACGTCCGATGATTTTACCTTTGATGTCGTCGCTTTCAATATTGAATACAGACACGCAATTTTCTACGGCGTGCTCTGTGGCAGTTCGCTGAATGGTGTCGAGTACGATCTTTTTAGCCTGTTTGGTAGCAGTCAGTTTTGCTTCGTCCAAGATATCTTTGATCTGGGAGGAAGCTTTTGATTGAGCCTCTTCTGTGAGCATTGTCACTATCTGCTCCTTAGCTTCATCGCGGGAAAGTCCAGCGATTTTCTCCAAATCAGCGATACGCTGATTCGTGATTTTTTCGAGCTCATCTTTTTTCACCTGGACAGAGTGGAGCTGCGCAGTCAAATTCTCTTTTTTGCTGTCGAGTTCTGCTTCCTTTCGCTTGACTTGTTCCAGTTCTTTGGCTACCTGCTGTTCTCTTTGCTTGACTTTGTTTTCATTCGTGATGATGATATTCTTCTTGTTATTCATATCCTCATCAAACTCAGATTTAAGCTTCAGATATTTTTCTTTAGCCTCCAGCATTCGTTCTTTCTTGATTGTCTCAGCGCTGATTTCAGCCTCTCTAACCATGGATTTTACCCGTTCGCGGGTTTCTTCCTCCAGTTTTTGATTTTTATTTTTAATCAACATTCCCGCCAATGCGGCACCTGTGCCAGTCCCGACAAGGGCTGCAAGGATTATGTATACTATATCTCCCATGGGTTATTTGGATTAAATAATACCTCAGGGAATCCGAAAAATGTCCAGAATTAAGTGTTCTTGAATAATTATAAAGCCTTGGAAAGTATATCGTTGATATTGGAAAGACTGGATTTGATATGTTCTGTATCACCAGCATTTACCTCATTTGTCTCTAATGATTCTACCATGCAGTCAAAAGCTACCATGGCAAGCAGATCTTGATTATCGTCTAGTCCAAATTCTTCTTTATACTTCTTTAATTTTTCATTAATCAACTTGCCTGCCATTCGGATTTTGGACTCGTCCTCAATCTTCACGCGCATGGGATATTCTCTAGTCCCTATTTTAACTCTGATGGCAAGTGTCTCCATATCACTCGGATAAGTAGGTGATCAAATGGTCGATCTCTTGTATATAATTATTGATTAAGTCACTCATTTCGCTGGAATCTCCTGGATTCACCGGTCGGTTATCTACAATGTTACTAATTTTAATTTTATTTTTAAAATGCTCAATTTCTTGCTCCTTCTGGGTGAGTGAAGCCGTAGTCTCAGAAAGTTGTTTCTTCAATTGCTCGTTTTCCTCAATTGTCTGAAGCAATTTTTTGCTAGCCTGCTGGGCCAGTTTTTCCAATTTTTGCAGTTCCTCGCTTATCATTTCTACGTACGGATCAATGCTCCTACCTCATTTTCAAAAGCCTGAATCAATCTACTCATTGTTTTGTCAATTACCTTATCGGTCAATGTATTTTCCTGATCCTGCAAATGAAAGCTCAATGCATAAGCCTTTTTGACTGAGTCAATCTTGTCTCCCTGATACACATCGAAAACGCCAATCTTCCTCAATAATTTTCCTCCTGCCTTTTCTGCAACAGATTTAACCTGATCATAGCTCACGGCCTTATCAATTACCAATGAAAGATCTCTTCTCACTTCCGGAAACTTGGAGATTTCCTGGTACTTCTTGAGGCTCGAAGATTTTTTGCAAAGCAAATCCCAGTTCAAATCTGCGAACCAAACTTCCTGACGAACTTCTGCCAGTTTAAGCATTTTATCATCCACCAATCCAATGGTTCCGATTTCCTTTTCTCCAGCCTTCAAATGAAGTCCATACGAAAACTGCGCAGATTCAATTATCGATACAGCACTTGGTTCTACGTTGAGTTTCTCAAGGATTTTTTCGACAGTTGAATAAATATCTGCGAAACCAAACGATTTTGAAGGCTCAGTCCAGCTTTCTGCAGATCTGTTTCCGGAATGGAAAATCGCCAGCCTCCTGTTTTCCTGATAGCCTGTTTCAGCTTTGTGGTAAATAGTGCCAAATTCAAAGCATTTCAGATCGGTCTGACGTCTGTTGATGTTGTGTGCCAATACTTCCAGCCCGCTGAATAGCAAAGTCTGACGCATCACACCCAAATCCTCACTCAGTTTATTGTAAATCTCAACGCTTTTGGAAGCATCCAGAAAACCGGATTTTTCCACGTAAGACGGCTTGGTAAGACTGTTTGTGATCAGTTCGAAATAGCCCTGACCCGCCAAAATCTCCGACAAACGATACTGAAGTTTGTTCAGATCCTTCACCGGATGCTCAGCCAGGTAATCGGTGCTGAGATTTTCGGAAAGTTCAACCTGATGAAATCCGTGGATTCGAAGAACTTCCTCGATAATATCCGCTTCACGAGTCACATCTACCCGATATGGTTTTACAATTGCTGTAAATCCTGCCTCGGTCTCATTCTCAACTCGGATGTCAAGACTTTCCAAAATGGTTTTGACCTCGGAGGGATCGATTTTTTTACCAATGAGCCGATTGATATGTCCATAAGAAACTTCGATTACAAAATCCTGAACCGGCTCGGGATAGAGATCAATAAGCTCAGAGCAAACTTTTCCGCCAGCGATTTCCTGCAGCAGTTTTACAGCTTGTTTTAATGCATAAACGGGCATATTGGGATCGGTTCCCCTTTCGAATCTAAACGAAGCGTCAGTTTTCAATCCGTGAAACTGACTTCCTTTTCGAATCACATCCGGAGAGAAATAGGCAGATTCAAGGAAGATCGTTTTGGTAGAATTGCTCACTCCAGAGCCTTTTCCTCCGAAAATCCCTCCAATGCAAAGTCCGCCATTCGGATCGCAAATCATCAATTCTTCACCGGAAAGTTTGCGCTCTTTATCATCCAGGGTGACGAATGGAGTTCC
>VFKK01000214.1 GCA_009885605.1 Cyclobacteriaceae bacterium
AGCCTTTAAACTAAACCAACAAGCAATAAAAGCCCTGCCGGAGTGATCTGGCAGGGCTTTCGTTTTTTCATCTCAATCATGAATTGGTTTCTTTTCAAATCTTCTCAAAAACCAATCGTGCATGTCCCATGATTTCTCTCTCGAAGCAAACCCGATTGGGTCGGACTCTGAGGATGTCTAGCTGGTGCCGGAATTCTTTATCCGTAATTAATTTGGGAATCAAAGAGGCAAACCATAAGTACTTTTTCAGGCTGAACTTGTAAAATAGCTTGGTCCATTCGCGGTTTGTCTTCACGTAATCAAGCCTTCCATCGCTGTAAAAAGTGTTTCTGAAAAACGGACTGGCAGTCCGAATAATGTGCTCGTGGCCATAAGCAATCCAGGAATCAGGATTATGCTTTAGCAATAAGGCCATGATGTAACTATCAGAGTCCTTTGGGGCATTGATGTCAATTTCGTCAAACGGGAGCATATTCTTTTCGAAGACCATACTTTGCATGTAAAACTTCCCTCCCGGACTGAGCAGATTAGAGACATGCCTGAAATAGTCCTCATAGACTTCATCCTGCTTCCCGTTGAGATAATCTTTTACCGAAGCGACATGCTCGAAACTTCCGAATGCGGTAATGGCATCAAAAGTCCCAAAATCCTCAGGTTTGATAAATCGGGCGTCTTTGATGTAGGCGGTCAAGCCATTTTCAGTGCAGGCTTTTACCTGGCCATCAGATAAGTTCACCCCGATTCCTTCCGCCCCGACCACGTCTTTCAGGTATTTCAGCCAGCCACCCCATCCACATCCCAAGTCCAGAACTCTGCTGCCTTTTTTGATTCCCAGCGCTTTTGTTACAAAATCATGCTTTTTCACCTGAGCTTCCTCGAGTGATAGGGTGAAATCTCCATTGTACAGCGCATTGCTGAATATCGCATTTTCACCGAGGCTTGATCGGATGAATTTGTCAATGTTGGTATAAGTAAAGTCCATTTCCTTTTTCTTATTCCACTCCTGACCTTCACGCTCACTGACGCTGGAACCGTGCCAGGTCCCGGCTAACGTTTTGTGTTCCAATTCTGCATTTTCCATGGGATGGGTTTTTTAGGTTAAAAATTTTAGATAAAAAATAATATCCTGAAAATCAGGACGATCTATAATTTACCAAATCTGTTTTTAATAAAAAAACACCTCAAATGGAATGGAGTTTTTTAAAGCTTTTATTTTCCAAAGCTTTTACCACTAAAGGTAAGAAGGTGCTAAACTCCTGAATAGGTGTAGCAACGTTGAATTGGCCAAAAACCAACACAAAAAATCAAACCTTTTCACCTTCAATTACTTTGGTGCCATTTTCCCAATGATCTTTCTCATCAGGCCGGGAAAAAATTTTGCAATGAATACAAGAATTTTTCCATGGCCAGTAAAGACGAATACTTTTTTCCTTCGTTCGATGGCCTTTACAATCACTTTTACCGCCTTTTCCGTAGTCCACATCAAATTTGCCGGACGTGGATCTTTTCTCTCAGGATGGAATTTCCCTTCATTATCTATTCTGGTGATGTTGCTTTCTACAAATCCCGGGTGAATGGTAGTGCATGAAACTCCGCTGCCTTTCAGTTCAACTTGCAAGGATTCTCCAATATTATGAACAGCAGCTTTGGATGCTCCATAGGCACCTATTCCTGGGTTGGGAACAAAAGCAGCAACACTTCCTAGTAATGCCAACCTTCCCTTGGTTTTTCGAAGGTGAGGCAAAGCAAATTTGCAGGTTAAGGCCAGGCCTGTCACATTCACTGCCAATTGACGGGTCCAGTCCGCTTCATTTAAATCTTCAATTTTCCCCAAAACACCATAGCCAGCATTGGCAATTGCCACGTCCAACTTACCAAAATCCTTCACTATTTGGCTGACGCAAGCTTCAATACTTTTTGAGTCCAGCACGTCACAGAAATATGCTTTTGCCGTTCCTCCATTGGCTTCAATTTCTTTCACCACATTTTGAAGCAAGTCCATTCTTCTTGCAGAAATAGCCACGGTTGCTCCAAGTGAAGCGAATTCCAGAGCCAGCCCCTTACCCAAGCCTGAAGAAGCACCTGTGATCCAGACGATCTGATTGGTAAATTTCATTGGATTTCAACGTTGAATTTAATTTGAAAATTATACTCTTTGAATTATCAGTGAAATGGATAACCAAGAAGTGTTTGTTAAAAGGTAAAAATTTTTATCCAAAAAAAAATCCCGGACTTGCTGAACGAGACCGGGATTTAGATTTAGTAGAAGCAGAAATTATTTCTTCCAGCTTGCCTTTCCGCCTTTGGCAGAATCGACTTTGATCTCATAGTTGGAGCCGGAAGAGACGATCCACTTTACTTTCACGGCACTCATGCCCGGGATATTTTCCACAGCCATGCGCTCAGGAGAAGCTTTTTGCTCTTTGAATTTCTTCATGTCTTCATCTTCCACCAAAAATCCGGCAATTACTTTGGCGCCGGACAGAGTCACGTAATCGGGTCTCTCGATTTTGTATTTCAGATCCTGACTGGCGTGGGTTGGCATCATTCGTTCGTTGAAGATGGTCGCTGTGATCGCCTTCAATCCTCCGCCAAGATCTTCCTCCTTCACATCCATCACAGAAAGTTTTGGTGTATGATACGCGTGGTAAATCGTGAACGCTGAGTTGCGGTGCGCGTCTTGCTCCAGCAGAAATCCCGGATGTGCTCTGCCGAAGGTTTTCTTGAATCCCCCGATTTCAACCGTTCCAAACTGCGGATGGTTAAACTCTTTGTAATCAACAAATGCATCTCCGAATGTCAGTAACTGATCCACTTTCAATTGCTCATCCTGATTGCCTCGGGCAGATTCTTTGTTGAAATACAGATAGGAATTCATCAGCTCGTTGGTGTAGGTGAAAATTCCTCTGTTGCCATAGAACCAGTCCAATTCCCCGCCAAATACTGAATACAAATCTTTGTAAACAGTCAGGTAGCGATAGCCGGGGATCATTTCTTCACCTTTTTTGCCGATCGCGTCGTAGATTCTGATGTCTTCCCGGTTGTAGGTATCGACATCCTCTTCCGCACCCGGACCCCGGAGGATCATTCCGCCATTGTTGTGAAAGCTTTGTGCTCCGGCGATATTTGGATGCTTCATCACAAACTCCATCACCGATCTGTTTTCAGATAAAGTAAAAGGATATTTCAATGCGCCCCGCTGAATGTAATCAGGCTGCCAGTTCCATCCCCAGTCTCTGTTTGGATCATAGTATCCGATTCCGTCATCATTAACATCACCGTCACCATCTCCATCAGTTCCTTCCTGACCTAGCATTTCGTATTCGCCCACTTGGTCAGGACCTACAGCCATCAATCTGCGCGGATCCAGCGGATCTTTGATAAATCGACCGGTTGGAGATTTGCGGATCATCATCGTGATGTTTCCATCTCCATCCAAATCATCCATTCCGTCCTCTCCATTTACACCGTCACCGTCATTGTCCAACACCATCATTCCCGATCGTGGAGAATTGGCGGTGTTTGGCTCTTTGAAGAAATTATTTCTTGCGTCAGGATTGATGGTAGGGGTGATGTAGAATGTCTTATCCTTCAATAATTCCTGAATAAACTTCGTGTCCACATGCATTTCGGTCAGATACCACGCCACGTACAGGGTAAACTCACCGCCCTGAATTTCATTGGAGTGGATGTTTCCATCGATCCACATGGCGGGCTTGTCTTCAGCTTTTCCTGCGGAAAAATCAGTGATGGTCAGCGTCATGATGTCGCGACCTTCGTAAGATTTTCCGATGCTCTCGATCTTCGCAAGATCCGGATGAGCCGAAGCGATTTTCTTCATCCAGTCAGTCAGTCCTTCGGCACTGTGATAGCGGTTCCAGGAGATTTCAACTTTTGGCTGATGCGGAGAACCAATAGCGCGGAAGAAATTTTCCTGCGCGTTTGCTTCTATAGTACCCAGACTCAATGCACTCAAAGCCAGGGCAACGATCAATTTTGTTGTTTTTAGAGTTTTCATGGCTTAGAGTTTTACAGTTGCTGAAGTGATACCTGTGTGAGGAGCACCTGCTTTGATGGTCACATTACCAGTGCCACGGATAATCCAGCTCAGGGTAGTCTTCTCAAAGGCTCCCAAAGAATCCATCAATTTGATTTTATCTCCGGATACGATTTTATCTGGAGTAGCATCCAAATCAATTCTGATTTTGCGAAGCCATCTGGATCGGGCACCCATTTCGGAGTGAGTCGGAAGCGCCGAATTATTGAATAAATCCACCGTCACTCGGGTCAGACCATTTCCAAGGGCTTCTGCTTTCATGTTCAAAAGCTCGAGTTTCGGTTGCATTTCCGCCAGTTTCAGAATGAAAGCTGTATGCTCTTTTGCGATTTCAGCGACTTTTTCATAAGGAGGATTTACAGTCCGGAATGGCTTGATTCCGCCAATTTCTACTTTCTGACCAGGGAAGTCAGGGTGTTGGATTTCTTTCCAAGGGACAAATGAATCAGCCCAGCCCAAAGAATCAGCCCAAGCGAGGTAGTTGGCTTCTGGATTTGTCTTGCCTTTGCCGTCTGCACCTTTGTACTCAGGAACCCAGTACCCCGGTGTGCTGAAGCTCAATCTTGCAAAGTGGAAATAGGCCCACTGGAAGAAGTCTCCATCCGTTCCCTGATTGGTTTGCTGAAATGCTTTTTGGGTGATGGTTTCATTGTAAATACCGGAAACCATCGCATTGATGGCCTGATCTTTTTCCAAAATGGAAGTTACTACTCGCTTTTTGGCGTCTCCGGAATTGAATTTCAGCGGAGTGGAAAGATTATTCGAAGGGGAAAAAGTTACAAATGCGAATATGTTCCACTGCTCAAAGAGGTAATCAAGCATGGCACGACTTTCATTTTGAGATACAGGAATATCTCCCGCCAATGGCTGAAAAACCGGAAATTTATACGTCAGAGATCTGTTGAAAGCGATGCCTTCTTTCAGGTCTTCTGCTAATTTGCCGTCTTTGTCGTCGTCCTTACTTTCTTTGTAAACCAGGTATTTCCCTGCTTCACCTTTTGATCGGTCGGCTTTTTCGAGCACTCGCTTGTCTTCTTTGGATTCGTTGTATTCGCCCATCGGACTTTCCACTCTCATCCAGGTGATCATTCCATCGCCGTTCAAATCAGTGTATCCGTTATCGCCGGGAGTTCCGTCACGGTCATGATCGACAGGGACAGTATTGCCTCTTCGCTCATATTTGAGCGCTGCATGATACTGCTCGTATGCATCGGGAGACATGTTTGGAAAAATGTAGAAAGTGGTTTTCTCCAGCGCTGCTGCATGCTCTGAAACCAGCTTTTCGGCAAATTGAATGGCAAGTTCGGTGCTCAGGACATGGAATCCTTCCACTCCGCCAACTACCGCGATGGCCGGCTTTTGATCCATGGCTCCGGTACCAATTTTCATCACCCAAATGTCTTTGCCTCCGGCAGTTTTTGTTAGAGATTTCAATTCCGCAGAGGAATTGGTAGCCACTTTTTGCAATCGCTGGGTGGCCTGACTGAGCGTGGGATAGTCAGACTGGGCAAACGTCCCGGAGGTCCAACCCATTCCTCCGAGCAAAGCCCAGGTAAGTAGGATTTTCTTCATAAAGTATTTCGGTTTATAATCTTTGCTGAACCTTCCTTTTCAGGAGTATTCTAATGGAAAGTTGGAAAAATAAATGGAAAAAGCAGGAATCGATTTTTGCACCTGCGGAAAATCAGCTTAAGCGGAGATAGCTCATGATAAATGGGGAGGCAGAGTCAAACTTGGATTGCAGCGTAAATTTTGCGTATTTGAGCCATAGACTGCGCTTGAATATGTATCAGAAAATCGCTCTTGCCATTGCTTTTTCGCCAAGAATGGAAGCACTCATTGCAGAGACAAAACAGCTTGTAGACATTTTTAACTCAGAATTGATTTTGATCCATGTCGGTGTACAAAGCCCCGAGTTGGAGCAAAAACTTGCTGAAATCCTGGTGGCAAGGGGAATGGATGTGGCAAAAACCAAGGTGCTCTGGAAGGAAGGAAAACCTGCAAAGTCAATTCTTCATACCTGTGAAGAGGAGAAAGTGGATCTACTTGTAATGGGCGCCTTGAAAAAAGAGGGTTTCCTGACCTACTACATCGGTTCGGTAGCAAGAAAGGTAATTCGAAAAGCGACCTGTTCTGTTCTCACCCTGATAGATCCGAAGGTGGAGACCACCAAATTTTCTAAAGTGGTCATCAATGGAAGCCAGCTTGATGAGACTCCATTCGTAATTAAAAGAGGTATTGAATTTTGTCAGGCAAATAGGGCGGATTTGGTCCATATCCTTTGTGAAATAAAACTCTACGGTCTGCAGATGGCAACAGCAGGGGAGGGATCTGAAGAAGATGTATCGACTACGCGTCGGAAACTCGTTCAAGAAGAAATTAAATATGTTCAACAGATTCTGATTGGACTGAATCAGTCAGGACTGAAAATAAATATCAAAGTGACTACAGGGAAGTGGGCAGTTGAACTTGCAAAGTTTTCAGAGTCAATTGAAGCAGACGTCCTGATCATGGGTGATGGTAAAGTTCACACTGTATTTGACAGGTTGTTTCCACACGATTTGGAGGAAATTCTTTTAGAACTTCCTTGCAACCTACTTATAGTTAAATAAACCAGCCAAATGGAGAAACTTTCTCATAGCGAAGTAATTAACCTATTGCTCCAATTAGCCACAATGCTGATTTTGGCAAGGGTTTTTGCTGAAATCGCCAGAAAATTCAAACAGCCGGCAGTGGTAGGGGAGATTTTAGCGGGGATTTTACTGGGCCCAACCATATTGGGAGGATATTTTCCTGACATATTTGAGTTTCTGTTTAAGTCAAATCCAATGACAAATATTGCGTTGGATGGATACGTTCAGATTTCTGTGATCCTTCTCCTATTTATTGCAGGTCTTGAGGTAGATCTGAATTTAGTGGTTTCTCAAGGAAGAAGGGCTCTTAATATCAGCTTTTTTGGATTAGTGATACCGTTTGCATTTGGTTTTACAGCACCATTTTTCTTTGCCGAGTTTTTTGGTTTTGCAGAAGGAAGTAAGCTTCTTTTTTCCCTGTTTATGGGAACAGCCATGGCCATAAGTGCGCTTCCTGTCATCGTCCGAACACTGATGGATCTTAATCTTTTTAAGAGTAGAATGGGAATGATGATTGTCTCGGCGGCAATGGTGGATGATATTATTGGGTGGATGATTTTTTCGATTATTCTCAGTTTTATGGGAAAGGAGGCATCTTCCCTGGGACTTGGATATACAATTCTTTTGACAATCGGGTTTACCGGTTTCATGATTACAATCGGAAAATCGCTTATCAATAAAGTGCTGCCCTGGATTAATAAAAGGTTGGCCTGGCCGGGTGGTTTACTTTCCCTTTCGCTTGCAGCATGTTTTCTGGCAGCGGCATTTACAGAGTTTATCGGCATTCACTCAATTTTCGGAGCATTTATCATAGGAGTTGCAATTGGCGATTCGGAACATATGACTGAGCGGGCTAAAGAGATATTGCATCAATTTGTCAACAATATTTTTGCTCCTGTTTTCTTCGTTTCGATTGGTCTGAAAGTAAATTTCTTCACCAATTTTGATCCTCTCTTAGTGATTGTGGTAATTATAGTAGCCTATGCAGGCAAATTGATTGGATGTGGTTTCGGATCCATACGGGGAGGCCTTGATAAATGGGAATCCATTGCTATAGGATTTGGAATGAACGCCCGGGGCGCTATGGAAATCATTTTAGGTTTAATTGCTCTGGAAAATGGATTGATCAACGAAAAGCTCTTTGTGGCTTTAGTTGTGATGGCTTTGGTCACCAGTATGACAAGTGGACCCTTGATGAAATGGGCGTTGAAAAAAAGAGAATTAGTGAGCTAGGGCTTAAAGAAAAATCATCAATTCCGGGTTTCTAAAGAGAAGGAAAGGGTATATCCATAAGCCGTTGAAAAGTTCGATGCTTAATTCTGAAACAAAGACTCTATTTTTGGGCTTTCCAATCAAAAGTTTAACCCCAGAAAATGGCAAAGAATTCAGGAAAAATCGGCGTATTACTCGTCAATTTAGGCACACCGGACAGCACCAAAACCGGTGATGTAAGAAAATATTTAAGAGAATTTTTAATGGATGGTCGGGTAATCGACTTTCCTTTTATCCCTCGATGGATGCTGGTCAATCTGATCATTGCTCCATTCAGAGCCCCTAAATCAGCCAATGAATATCGCAAACTCTTTACCGAGAGAGGCTCTCCGCTGATGTTTCACACACAGGATCTGAAAGACAAACTTGCCGAAAAACTGGATCCTGAAAAATACCTGGTGAGTATGGCAATGCGCTATCAGACTCCAAGCATTGAAAATGGTCTGGCTGAATTGATGAAAGCAAAGGTGAAAAAAATCATCGTGCTTCCGCTTTTCCCCCAATATGCTTCCGCTTCCAATGGATCCGTGATAGACAAAGTAATGGAGATCGCACAGAGCTGGCAGATTATCCCTGAGTTCACCTTTATCAGCAATTTCCTGGACCATCCGCTTTTCTTGCAGGCTTGGGCTGAGCAAGGACAGGAAGCGATGAAAAAAGAAGAATACGATCGATACCTTTTTTCCTACCACGGCCTGCCGGAAAGACAAATCAAGAAAGGCTCTGTCGAAAACTATTGTCAATTGGGTGCCTGCTGCAATAAATACGGACCCAAAAACCAACTTTGCTACCGTGCTCAATGCTTTCAAACAACTCGATTGCTGACCGCAAAATTGGGATTACCGGAGGATAAAGTCGTGACTTGCTTCCAATCAAGATTGGGAAATGATCCTTGGATCAAGCCCTACACAGAAGAAATCATCAAGGAATTGGCCAAAGAAGGAGTAAAAAAAGTACTCGTTTTCCCTCCGGCATTTGTGGCAGATTGCCTCGAGACAACCGTTGAGGTAGGCGAAGAATATAAAGAGAAATTTGAAGAATTGGGCGGGGAACATTGGGATCTTGTACCAAGCCTGAATTCCAACGATACTTGGGTGGATTGCGTGAAGGATCTGGTGGAAAGCCGGGCTTAAGATTAGAGATATGAGATAAGAGAAAGGAGATAAGAGATACGAGTTACGAAATACGAGTATCAAAGGAACTTCCATTTTTTTCTCTCATTTCAGACTCCTTAGAAAATTTCAAGTTGGTATTTCTGGTCAAAAAACTCAAGAAAATCTCGTAATTCGTATTTCTTCTATCGTATTTTAACTTTCTCTTGACCAAGCATCATCATCCCAGTCAAGCCCTTCTGATCACCGGAATCCTCATGGTTTCGATCAATCTGAGGACATCGATTGCCGCAGTGGGACCTCTGATTCCCTTTATCCGGGAGGATTTGGGTTTGTCCAATGGACTTGCGGGATTCCTGACTACACTTCCTCTCTTGACTTTTGCAACTTTTTCCCTGCTCGCTCCCAGCATCGGAAAAAGAATGGGCCATGGTCGGGCCATTTTTATGGGAATGATCATTCTCGCTATCGGAGTAGTCACGAGAGTACTGGGCGGGATCGAACTTTTACTGATCGGTACAGCATTGACCGGGATAGGAATAGTAATCGCAAATGTCCTGTTGATTCCCCTGATTAAGTTGCGTCTGCCGGAAAAGTTGGGAATAATGACCGCTCTTTTGGCTACGGGAATGTCACTGTTAGCCGCAATTGCCGCCGGACTTAGCGTTCCGATGGCAGTTGATCTGAACTGGGGCTGGAGAGGATCTTTATTTTTCTGGATTGTCTTTTTGATTCTAGCCATCTTCATCTGGATACCTCAGATTGGCCGACCAAAAGTTGCCATCCAAACCGATGATTTTGCGCCTAAAAATGTCTGGAAATCCAGACTCGCCTGGCAAATCACCTTGTTTATGGGAGCTCAATCAGTGATGTATTTCACCCTGATTACCTGGTTGCCCGACATGTTGATTTCACGGGGAATGGACCCGGTCAATGCTGGTTTTATTTCCTCCTTGATGCAGATCGTGTCGCTGGTTGGATCTTATTTTGCACCAGGTATTTTGCTCAAACTCAAAGAGCAATCCAAAGTAATTCTGGTTGTGGGAATTGGCTATATCATCGGTTACATAGGATTACTTCCTCAGATAGAATGGTTGACTTACGCCTCGCTTACTTTGATTGGTCTGGGATTGGGTGCAAGCTTAAGCATTGCCTACACCTTGATATCTTTGCGAACAGCCGAGGATCGGACCACAGCAAAACTCTCAGGAATGGTCCAATCTTCCGGATATGTCCTGGCAGCTCTTGGACCGATGCTCTTCGGGATTTCCCTTGATTTTTTCAACAATTGGAATCTCCTGATCTATTTTATGATCTTCTTTTCGGTTCAGTTTTTACTTTTTGGATTGCCGGCTGGCAGGGATCGCAAAATCTAAGGCAGTTTTTTCCTTCCCCTTTGACGGAATACCTTGTAATTTAGCGGCAGTTATCGAACCTATTTTATTATGCAAGAATTTCTTGAGTCTTACGGCGTATCTGAGCAACTCTTTGATTATCTGATCATGCCGTTGTTGATATTCTGCGCCCGGGTGGGGGACGTGTCAATCAATACCCTTAGAATCATGTTTATGATGAATGGGAAAAAGAACATTGCTCCTTTTCTCGGATTTTTTGAAGCCTTGATATGGTTGATGGCGATTGGGCAAATTTTCCAAAACATCGACAACCCGCTTTCCTATCTTGCCTACGCTGCCGGATTTGGTACCGGAACCTACGTCGGGATGTATTTCGACGAAAAATTGGCACTTGGCCGGGTTCTCGTCCGGGTGATCACTCCCGAACCTATGACCGAGTTGATGGAATTTATGAAGGAAAAAAATTATCGCTTTACCAATGTCGGTGGAGAAGGAAGATTTGGAAAAGTAAACCTGCTCTTTACCGTCATGAAACGGGATTCATTGAAGGATTTTATTGCCAAAGTCAAGAACGTGGACGAAAAGGCTTTTTACACCATAGAAGGAGTGAAAAGAGTTTCTGAAGACGATCTCAATCTGATGGATGACCGACCAAGTTTCCGATCCAAACTTTTAAGCAAAGTCCGGACTTAATGGCCAATTCCTGGTTTCAGTTTCAGGAGTTCCGGGTCGAGCAGGATCGCTGCGCCATGAAAATCAGCACAGATGCTGTACTTCTCGGAGCGTTGGCCACTTCTGAGTCTCCCCGGAAAATCCTCGATATCGGAACCGGCACCGGAGTCATCGCTTTGATGCTTGCGCAACGATTTCCTCATTCCCGGATACAAGCTGTTGAAATCGACCCGGCTGCGGCAGGTCAGGCTCAGGAGAATTTCGGAAAAAGCTCATTTGCATCCAGAATAGAAATTTGGGAGGGAAAATTTCAAGAGTTTTCTCCTTCGGATAAATTTGATTTGATCGTAAGCAATCCTCCCTATTTCCCCGACCACCTGAAGTCAAAAGATGAGCAGCGCAACCTTGCCTTGCA
>VFKK01000017.1 GCA_009885605.1 Cyclobacteriaceae bacterium
CTTGAGCTTTATACCATTGCTGAGCTCCTTCAATGGGGAAAAGGAAAAGACTACGATCTGGATGAAATGAGACAATAAGGGGCGAAAGCCCCTTTTTCTTTGCTGATCATTGGTACAAAGTGTAAGAAAACAGAAAGTTAATTTTATGAAATATTTATAATCTGATGCCTAATAAAAGTGGAATGAAGGCGCTTTTCGGAGCAAAATGTCCTCAGTGTCGTGAAGGGAACTTGTTTCCTGTTTCAGTGATAAGTTATCGAAAGTTGAGTGTTGTTAATAAAAAATGCAGTGTTTGCGGTGCAGTTTTTAGCCCGGAACCTGACTTTTTTTATGGAGCCATGTACATCAGTTATGCATTCTCGGTTGCACTGATCATAACAGTTCTTACCGCCATTAATGTCCTGGTGACCAAACCGGAACTTTGGATGTATCTGACGACGATAGTTATTGGGAACATTGCCTTAATGCCCTTGATGCTTCGGTACTCCAAAGTGGTCTATTTGTACCTGGTTGGTAAATTAAAATACCGGGGAGCCTGATTATTTGAGATTTTTTCTGAGGAAGAGTTTATTTGACCATTTACCTGATATTTTTGAAAATAGTCTCAATGTTTATTCTTCAATCTGTTTTATGAATTTGTCAAAACTGAAAAAACCCGCTCTTTACCTTATGGCATTTTTGTATTTGCTGGCGGGAGTTAATCATTTTGTATCACCAGAATCTTACTTGCCTATTATTCCTGATTACTTACCAAATCATGAATTGATCAATATTTTAGCGGGCCTAGCAGAGATTATTTTGGGTATTGGATTACTTATTCCAAAGACAAAAGTCATTTCCGCATGGGGAGTTGTTTTCATGTTGATTGCTTTCATTCCTTCACATGCCTATTTCATTCAGATTGGATCATGTATCGAGGGAGGAATTTGTACCCCTGAATGGGTTGGTTGGTTTCGGTTAATTGTGATCCATCCATTACTTCTAGCCTGGGCCTGGATTTACACAAAAGAATAAGATATGGCGTCATTGAATGTTTTTGGTCAAAAGCTGCTGACTTGTAGCACCGATCCGATGACGGGATTTTTCAGGGATGGATGTTGCCAGACCGGAGAAGAAGACAGAGGAACTCACACAGTTTGTGCCTTGCTCACAGGTGAATTTTTAGAGTTTTCAAAAAGTAGGGGAAATGACCTGATGACTCCAATCCCGGCATATGGATTCCCCGGTTTGAAAGAAGGAGACCAATGGTGTCTTTGTGCTTTGCGATGGATGGAAGCGTACCGGGCAGGAGTTGCACCTATGATAAAGCTTGAAGCAACGAACGAGGCAACCTTGAAAATTATCCCACTTTCTATCTTAATTCAGTTTGCAAAAAAGAGTTGAATTAGATAAACTCTTATTTTTGTAAATATTACTAACAAAAATCAGAGTTTTACTAAACCAAAGAAGGCTAACTTGCGTTTTCAATTCTGATTTCAAAATATGAGATGGAAACTATTCTTCGAAGAACCAAAGTTGAGGTAAATAAAAATCTTTATCTGAAAGAGCCTTTCAGTTCAGAATTAGGTATTTTGATTGTAAAAGACGGAATGCAATTAATTCAGGAATTGGGAATGGAGCATTTTACTTTTAAAAAGCTTGCTCAAAAAATCGGAAGTACTGAAGCTGCGATCTACAGGTATTTCGAAAACAAACACAAGTTGCTTTTGTATCTCTCAGCCTGGTATTGGGGATGGATGGAGCATAATCTTGTCTATTCCACCGCAAATCAGTTTAATCCGCGAGAAAAACTAGGTGTGGCCGTTCGCTTAATGGTGGAAGGGCCCATTTTTAAGCAGAACGAATATTTGGACCCTCTTCAGCTCCGCGACATTGTTGTCAACGAATCGATAAAAGGTTTCCTTACTAAAACAGTTGATTTTGAGCATGAAAATGGAATTTTTACTCAAGTATATAAATTTGGAGAACGAATTTCGGAGATCATTCTTGAGATTAATCCTGCTTATGAGTTTCCCAAAACTCTTGTTTCAACAGTCATGGAATCAAGCCTCTTGCAATCTTTCAATTCTCAACATTTGCCGGGGATGACTGAAATAAGTTTTGATTCAATCAACAGATATAAGTTTTTTCATCAATTGGTTATAAATGCAATTACTCATGAATAGTAAAGAAGGAATCACGCCTCTTCAGCGGTTATTCAGTTTATTGAATGAAGAGAAGAATCAAGTTTATTCGATTTACTTCTATGCGGTTTTGAACGGAATAGTTACACTTTCTCTTCCTTTGGGTATACAGGCAATATTAAATTTTATTTTGGGAGGTAGGATCTCGACCTCTTGGGTAATTCTGGTTATTATCGTTGCTGTAGGTGTTTCATTCGGAGGATTTCTTCAAATATCGCAGCTTCAGATAGTGGAGAGATTACAGCAGAGGATTTTCTCAAAATCAGGACTTTCGATAGCATACCGGCTGCCGAGAGTGAAGGCAGAAATTCTCCACGGAGAATATGCTCCTGAGATTGTGAATAGGTTTTTTGACACAATAAATCTTCAAAAAGGACTTTCTAAAATCCTGATTGACTTCTCCACAGCTTTGCTACAAGTGATTTTTGGATTGTTACTCTTATCGGTTTACCATCCGGTGTTTATCATTTTCGGATTAGTCTTGGTGACTATTCTGACAATGATTTTCTATTTCACAACTCCTAAGGGAATGGAAACAGCCCTTAAAGAGTCAACAGCCAAATATCAAACGGCTTATTGGCTGGAAGAAGTCGGAAGAGCTATGAATACCTTTAAGCTTGTTGGAAATTCCCGTCTCCCAATCTTGAGAGCCGATAAACTTTTGCAGCGGTATGTTGAGTTTAGGAGCAAGCATTTTTCGGTTTTGGTTTTCCAATACAAAGTCATGATTGTTTTCAAAGTGCTGATTGTTACAAGTTTATTGATAGCTGGGAGTCTTCTGTTGATCAATGACCAAATAAGTATAGGTCAGTTTGTGGCAGCTGAAGTAATCATTGTGTTGGTGATCAGCTCAATTGAGAAACTTATTTTATCACTGGAAACGGTATACGATACATTGGTGGCAGTCGAAAAATTAGGTCATGTAATGGATTTGGAATTAGAGCATAGCACAGGCTCTGAAAAGGTCATTATCTCGAAACCAGAAGGGTTGAAGTTTAGTATGGAAAATGTGGTTTTTCAACCTTTAGATGCAGATACTCCGTTGTTGAAAGGAATGAACCTAACTATTGAGCCGGGGGAAAAAGTTGTAGTAACAGGAAAAAGCGGAAGTGGGAAAAGTGCTCTTTTGGCACTATTCTCAGGCCTTTACGAGGAATATGAGGGGAAGGTCAAGGTCAATGATCTATCCATAGATATGATACATCTGGAGAAATACCGGTCCATTGTTGGGGATTGTCTTGAAGCAATGCAGATTTTTCATGGCACAATCAAAGAAAATATCCTCGTAGGTAGGGATTTTGATCAGGATCAGCTGGATTACATCCTGAAACTGGTTGGCCTGAAAGATTATATTTATCAATTGCCTGAAGATTTCAATACTATGCTTCAACCGGAAGGGAGAGGGCTCCCCAGGAAGTTGGTTCAAAGTATTTTGTTAGCAAGGGCCTGCGTGGGAGAGCCAAAAGCAATGGTCATGGAAAATGCACTTCTCCACGTTGATGAAGATGTCAAAAACCGCGTTGCTGATTTTCTATTCCAAGGAAATTGGACCCTTCTTTTAGTCTCAAATGATGAATCAATTTTTGCTAAAGCGAGTCAAATTGTATTGATGGAGGATGGAAAGGTTGCATTTCAAGGTAGTTATGGTGGATATCAAGCGTATTTAAACAGAAATTCTTAAAGGCATGCTAAATATCTCGGAAGTTAAAATCAAGGAATCAATACCTTTTAGCGGGGCTAAGAGCTTAGTAATGACTCTTCCCTTAAAAGATGCAAAACAAAGAGTCAGGATTCTTCTCTGGCTTGTGTTTAGTATTTTTATTATGCTCTTCGTTCCATGGACTCAAAATATTAGATCAAAAGGATATGTGACGGCATTAAGACCTGATCAGCGACCGCAAACGATTCATTCGGTAATCGCCGGTAGAATTGAAAAATGGTATGTAGCAGAAGGCTCTTTTGTCAATAAAGGTGATACGATCCTCCAAATTTCAGAAGTAAAAGACGAGTATTTTGACTCTCTGCTTTTACCCCGAACGCAACTTCAGGTCAATGCGAAAAACCTTTCAGCTTTATCCTATAAAAGGAAAGTCTCTGCTCTTGATGACCAACTGGATGCTTTGGCTGAAAACAGTATTCTGAGAGTACAACAGGCTCAGAACAAATTAAAAATGTCTGAACTGAAAGTGAAATCAGATAGTATCAGATTTGTACAGGCAAAAATCAATTTTCAAATCGGCCAGCAACAACTGGATCGTGCGGAACAACTCTACAAAGAGGGCTTAAGATCATTGACTGATTTAGAAACCAGAAGGCTGCGATTTCAGGAGGTCCAAGCCGGAATGATTGCTTCCGAAAACAGCCTTCTTAGCAGTAGCAATGAGCTTTTGGCGGCAAGGATCGAACTGGGTGCGGTCGATAATGATTTTAAAGACAAGCTGGCAAAAGCTGAGTCAGAGAAATTCACCGCAATGTCTTCCCAATATGATGCAGAAGCTACCGCATCCAAGCTGGAAAATACGTATTCCAACTACGAAGTAAGATCCAAATTTCGTTACATCCTTGCACCTCAGGATGGGTACCTGGCCAAAGCTATTCAGGTAGGTATCGGAGAAACTATCAAGGAAGGAGACCAAATCCTGAATATTGTGCCATC
>VFKK01000023.1 GCA_009885605.1 Cyclobacteriaceae bacterium
ATCCTGACCATGGTACTTCCTTCCTCCTGTGCGATCAGATAATCTCCGCTCATTCCCATCGAGATATCTTCCAACTGCACGAAATTCGGGAGTGTTTTGGTTTTTAATTCTTCGAAAAGCTGCTTTAAACCCCTGAATTCTTTTCTGACCTGATCTTGATTTTCTGTGAAAGTTGCCATTCCCATCACGCCCGCGATCCGCACGTGTGTGAGGTCAAGAAATTCTTTTGAATTTAGCATTACTTCCATTTCTGTTTTGTCAAAACCGAACTTGGTTTCTTCCTCAGCAATGTGGATTTGAAGCAGGCATGGAATCACCCGATCGATCTTTTTGCCTTGTTTATTGATTTCCTGCAAAAGTTTAAAAGAATCCACCCCATGAATCAAATGGACGAAAGGAGCGATGTATTTAACTTTGTTACTTTGCAAATGACCGATCATATGCCAATGAACATCGGAAGGAAGCAAGGGTTGTTTTTCCTGGATTTCCTGAACTTTATTTTCTCCAAAGTCGCGTATACCGGAATCATAAGCTTCCCGAAGATCTTCTATGGGTTTGGTTTTGCTCACTGCCACCAATAAGCAATCCGGATTTTGGAAGGTAATTTTTACTGAGTCAAGATTGGCTTTGATTCCCATAATTCTTCAATTTCTGCATTACAGCTCAAGCAAAGATAGACAGAGGTTGCCTACTTTTGGGGATGCATCAGTCAATTTTAGAAGGGATTAGTATGGGGTTGGTATTATCAGCAATGATCGGCCCTGTATTTTTCAGCCTGGTTCAGGGAAGTCTTCAGCATGGTTTCAGATACTCCGCGGCGTTGGCATTTGGAGTTCTGGTGAGTGATTCCCTCTATGTTGTTGCCACCTATTTCGGGTTGCAGATATTTTCAGAGACTGATTTTTTTGAGATGATTTTAGGCTACCTCGGAGGGTTGATTTTGATAGGCTTTGGGATAAAATCATTACTAAAAAGAAGCGTAGATCGGATTAGTACAGGCGGTATCACTTTACCAAAAGCCAAAAAGCGATCAGCATTTGCGAAGGGATTTGGTATCAATGGAGTCAACCCGTTTGTAATGCTTTTCTGGATTTCTATTGTCGGAATTGTGGAGCAGAAAGAGAGTTTTCAAAGCCAGGACATAGCTCTTTATTACATTGGAATTTTGCTTACCGTCTTTGCGATCGATTTGCTGAAAGCATTGGTAGCCAAACAAATGGCAAGATGGGTGACGCCTAGAGTGATGTGGGTATTAAACAAACTTGTCGGATTGATCATCATTGGATTTGGACTCAGGATGATTTGGACTACCTGGACTTAATGTGGATTTAAACTATTGGCTTTACCCAACGTTCTCAACTTATGAAATCAAACATGACGAAAAAGTCACACATTGGGAAGATTTTCAGTGATGCGAGATTCCTCCCGAAAGCTATCGGGATGGCCTTTAAAAATCAAATTTTAATCAAATGAAAATCACCAATACTCCCTTATTTTTTACGCTTGCTTTGGCTTCTGTTTTTTTCTTTCCGACGGAAGTTTTTGCGCAGGATATCCCGCAGCTTCAGGATTTCAACCAAACCCGAATCGATTACAACCAAAAGGGGATGATAATCTTGGGAAGTTGGGCCGTTGGAAATATGGTTTGGGGTGGGATAGGAGCAAGTCAGAACTCCGGGCAGACCAAAGCATTTCATCAGATGAATCTCTATTGGAATTCTGTAAACCTGATCATTGCCGGATTTGGATACTGGCAGGCATCAAAAGAAACCCCTGGAACAGATTTTTGGGCAACGATGGAGGCCCAGCAAAAAATTGAGAAAATCTTACTTTTCAACGCAGGTCTTGATTTAGCCTACATCGCCGGAGGATTTTATATGAAAGAGAGAGGTCTCCGAAACGAAAAAGATCAGCTGTTTGGTTTTGGGAAATCAGTGATTCTTCAGGGAGGATTTTTACTGGCATTTGATGCCGTGATGTACGGATTTCATCAAACTCATTCGAAAGAACTTCAGGAAATTATGCAAAATATTAGCCTTGGTCCGACAGGTTTCTCAATGGTGATTCCGTTGAATTGAAGAGACGAAAGAATCTGAGGACTGGAGTTTTCCTTTTTTGATCTTGGAAAAAACGGGATTAGACGGTCATTAAGCCTTTACTAATTCTCTGACGGAGTCAGCGAGAAGTCCGGTCTTCCAATTCCGAGAATTTTCCAATCATTGCCCTTCTCCAATATTGGGGTAGCTTTGAGCTATGGAAAATCTAGCACCTTGCCCAAAATGTAAATCAGAATTCACCTATCAAATGGATAATCAGATGGTCTGTCCGGATTGTGGATATGAATGGGATCCTTCAGATAATGAAGTCTTACTAGAAACAGGTTTGGTCGTGAAAGATGCTAATGGGGTTGTTTTGGCTAATGGCGATTCTGTTGTAATTGCTAAAGATCTTCCGGTAAAGGGTGCACCAAAATCCATCAAAGCAGGTACAAAGGTAAAAAACATCCGTCTCGTGGAAGGCGACCATAATATTGATTGTAAAATCGAAGGTTTTGGCTCGATGGCTCTGAAGTCTGAGTTTGTGAGAAAAGCATAAATTCAATTGGCAGTTTTCAGAATCAGTATTCAGTTTTTAGAGCCAAGAGTTTGGAAACAAGAATCAAAAAGTAAGATTTAAACATAATAAATCCCTTCGTTGAAAGCCGAAGGGATTTAATTCTTTAGGGCTGACCAGTAATTAATCAGCCAGGTATTTTTCAACTGGAGTGTAAGGCATTCCAAAAGCCTGAGCTACTGCTTCGTACACGATTTCTCCGTTGATGACATTCAAACCTGAAACCAAGTCCTC
>VFKK01000197.1 GCA_009885605.1 Cyclobacteriaceae bacterium
AAGGACTTCTTCTATTTCCAAAGCAGATATTTTATATCCTCCGGATTTGATGATGTCGATGGAGTCACGACCCAAAATTCGGAAATAGCCACCTTCAATTACGGCAATGTCACCGGTTTTAAACCAGCCATCTTCGGTGAAAGTATTTGCAGTTGCCTCTGGTTTACCCCAATATTCTTTGAAAACAGAAGGTCCTTTTACCTGGATTTCACCCGCATGACCTGGCAAAACGACCAGATTTTCTTCATTCACCAGACGGATTTCCACACCTTCCAAAGCCTGTCCGATGTATCCGGCTTTTCGATCGTGGTGATACGGATTAGAGATTGCCATTCCGATCTCGGTCATTCCATATCGCTCAAGCAGGTAGTGTCCGGATAATTCCTTCCATTTGGCCATCACAGAAACGGGGAGTGCCGCTGATCCGGAAACCATCAATCTGAATTTTTCCATCAGGGTGGTAAGTTTTCTTTTTCGTTCCTCCGGAAAAACTTCAAACTGCGCAATCAACTTAAAATAGATGGTTGGGACAGCCATGAAGACCGAGGTTTTTCCTTCCTCAAAAATTTCAAAAACCTCCTCCTCAAAGAAAGGATGAAGAAATTGAATAGTTGCGCCAGACCAAAGTGCACAGGAAAAAACATTGATGATTCCGTGGACATGGTGGAGTGGGAGAATCCCGATTGTGTAATCCGAGGAAGTCCATTTCCAGGCTTTTACCAGCGTGCTGATTTGCGCTTCTATGTTGGTGTGAGTGGTCAATACTCCTTTCGGCAAACTTGTCGTGCCCGAAGTGTAAAGGATCATTGCTCCTCTGGACTTATCAATTTTGGGAAGATTTACGGTAGTGTTTGGTTTGATATCACCGAGGGAAATAAGTCGGATAGATGGGTTTTGCTTGCAGGGAGAAAGCAATTCTTCGTACTCGGATCCCACAATCAGGTATTCTGACTTAGTGTCTTCAATTACATATTGAAGAGAGGGATAAGGATAAGTGATGCAAAGAGGCACTGCAATTCCTCCGGCTCTCCAGATTCCCCATTGAACGGCTGCATATTCGAAGCCCGGGGAAATAATGAATGCTACTCGCCTTTGATTCAGATCAGAATTTCCTTCTAAAAGACTTGCTGCAACTTCCTCACTTTTTTGAAGAAGATCGGAAAAAGTGTACTCAATTTTAGAATCGACAATGGCAGTTTTATCCAAATAATTTCTTGCGTTTTCGATAATCTGAAGCATAGGTGATCGATATTTTGGGAAATATACTCACCAATTCAAAATAGAATGGACTGCCTTGAAAAGTTTCTTGGAATAAGGGTTTTGCTTTCCCGATTTAGGAAGTCAACTTGCTGGCTGATAAAAACCGAATTCCCATTTCCTTCGATGGCAAAATAAGATAATCCTAAAAAGAAAAGGCCCGGTTTTCACCAGGTCTCTCTCAGTTAAGTTTTAAATCTCACTTTTTCACTTTCACAGGTTTTTTCCAGGAAACTTTCATTTCTTGATCCAGGTCACCCAACATGTAAAATTTTTCAGGCTTTTTAAAGTTGTGATCCTCCGCGTAAACCAGATCAAAGCTGTAGTCATTGGCAGTTGTATGCTCTTCCCATTTTCCTTCATACATAGCATAATTCACGATTTTCAAGGAATGATTTCCCGTTGGCACATCCACTGTAAATGTGCCTGTTTTGGTCTCAGCGGTTACGGGAGATGTACCAATTTCCTTGTCATCTATAAAAACCGTTGTTTTGGTTTCATGATCATATCCTTCCTCCACGTTGATAAATTTGACATAAACAGTAAGCTTTGTGTTTTGCCCAAAACCCGTCAAAGTGATCATCAAAAGACAGGAGATAAATAGCAGTTTCTTCATGGATCGAGTTTTATAGTGAATTTGATAAGGGATGGTTAGCAGTCGTTTATAAAATTCAAAACTAGAAAAAAGAAGCCCGATTTGGTTGTGGAATCGGTACGGAGAATTCCGTATAATTTGTAAAAATGGGGTTTTTTTTTACTTTTTTTCAGGCATCCTGATCTGAATAACAACTGCTGAAAGCACGGTGATGACCCCGATCAGTAAAATCGCGTAGGTCAATCCAAACAAATCCGCGGTAATTCCGGAAATGATTGCGCCAATCGCATATCCAAGATCTCTCCAAAGCCGGAATGTACCGATCGTTTCCGCCCGTTGATTTGGGGTAGTGACCTCCGCGATTGCCGCAAGAAATGTCGGATATACCAAGGCTGTTCCCACTCCTAAAAAGACTGAGATAACAACAAATACCTTGAAATCTCCAAAAGCTGGAATAATCAGAATGGCCAAACCTTGCATGAGCATTCCCCAGAAGAGCATTTTCTTTTTGGAATAAACGTCTGCCAACTTTCCGGTAAATAGCTGCCCCAAGCCCCAAACTGTGGGATAGATTGCAGTAAGAAGGCCTATATTTTCCGTGTTGAAATCGAGTGAAAGTAGGAGAATTGGAAGCAAACCCCAGATCATGCCGTCGTTCAGGTTATTGACGAGTCCGGCCTGAGTGATGGAGCTGAGGGACTTGTTTTTGAAAGAGGTTTCCAAGAATACTCCCTTTAGCGGAACTGACTGATTCTTTATTGTTTCCTGATTTACAAAAACCCGGGTGTCTCTAACAAAGAAAAGTGAGAGTAAAAAACCAATTATGGAAATCCCAACTCCCAGATAAAAAGGGTAGGGAGTAATCCCGTATCGGTCTGCCAGATAGCTCGAGAGGAATGCAACGATTCCCACCGCAAAGTATCCGGCAAACTCATTCAATCCCATTGCGAAACCCCGGTCTTTTTCGCCCACCAAATCAATTTTCATTACCACTGTACTGCTCCAGGTAAGTCCCTGACTGATTCCGAGAAGGACGTTTGCAAAAATCACCCAGTTCCAGGATCCTGCATAAATGAGGATAAATGGGATCGGAAATGCCAAAATCCATCCAAAAAGCAAAAGGTTTTTCCTGCCGAAACGATTTGCAAGTCGACCGGTCAGGTAATTGGTTGCGGCTTTACTCAATCCAAAAGCCGTGATGAAAGACAGGATTGCACTCTTGGAAGTAATGCCAAAAATCTCCTCTGCAAACTGCGGAAAAATCGCCCGCTCCATTCCAATCATGGCTCCGACAAAACCATTTACAATCACCAATAGGGTGAATTGCCGCCAGTTTTCTTTCAGACCAAGTTTTACATTTTGCAGAGGTTTTTGAACCATCTCGCAAAGGTCCTGAGGTTCTTAGCCCTTTCTTTTTACATATGTTAAATAATCAGCGGATGGCACGAATTCGGCTCAGGCTTACTTGGGTGATTCCTAAGTAAGAAGCGATGTGTTTGAGGGGAATTCGCTGAATCATTGAGGGATTTTCAGATAAAAGCTGTTTGTACCGCTCCTCTGCTGTGTGAAATTGGATGCTTTCGATCCGGTTGACAGTATCGACATAAGCCGATTCAATGATTTTGCGAAAAAGTCGTTCGATATCAGGAAATAAATCATAAAGCTGAAAAAGTTGGGCAGAGGGAATTCCGATGAAAACAGTGTCTTCTACAGCCTGAATTGCTTTTTTACTGGGCTTTCCGGTGAAAAGGCTCTCAGCTCTCACGATAATATCATTTGTAAAAGCAAAATATTCAGTGATTTCGTTTCCGTCTTTGTAGTAATAGATCCTCGCCAAACCAGAATGGACAAAATAAATTGTGCGACAGGTAACGCCGGTTGGCTGTAAATCCAGATTTTTCTTAATGGAAACGAGCGAGGCTAAATTGGTTAATGCCTGTTCAGCTTCCCTTGAAATCGGATTGATTTCGCGAAAAAAGGTGAGGAGTTTAGTGATTTCGTTTCTGCTTGACATGAAACACTAATCTACTTGAAAAATCAGTTATTGAAGTAATCCAATTTTACAGTCGTAGTAATTACTTTATATGTATGTACGCTTTCTTGCCACTAGCCAAATAAAACAAGCTCTGAAGTTCAAAAGCAGCAACTGTGGTCAGTCGACCGTAGTCTGTGGACGATTATCCGCCAT
>VFKK01000069.1 GCA_009885605.1 Cyclobacteriaceae bacterium
GATACCATAGTCCATGGCTGGTTTTTTGAACTTCAATCGAATAATTTGAAAGCTGACCTTTAAAAAAAGCATTAGAAATTCTTATCCTTATATCCATCGATTGGCGCCGCCGGAAGTGTCGTCACTCCGGCATTAATAGGATAAAAAGACGTGAGTGGATATACTCACGCAGGCAAATAGATTTCAGAAATCGGTGTCCTTTTGGGACTACAACCCAGTCAGGTTTATGAATACCGAAATTTTGCCGCTGGCTTATCTAAGCAATTGAAAATTCATACGAACACTTGATTTTGGATTTCTTCGGTCTTCCGTCATCGGTCTTCCAACCCGCTACTTAAAGAAAATTCGCCTACGGGCAGAAAAGCATTCACCCAGTGTCTATTTAACCCATTTCCCCAAAAAATCCTGGAAAACATCCTTGTAGTTTTCTCCTACAGCGATGTTGTGTGTGCCGATTTGGATCACGTTTTTGGAAATCGAATCAATGTGATTTAAAGCAATAATAAACGATCTGTGCACCCGCATAAATTGATTTTTGGGAAGCATCTCTTCCATACTTTTCAGACTCGTCAGCGATAAAAGCGGGTGAGTCTTGGAAAGTAAATGAACCTTCACATAATCCTTGTAAGCTTCCACAAAGGAGATATCCTTCAGCATCACTTTGACCAGCTGATATTCAACTTTCAAAAAAATATAATCAAGAGAAGTTGCCTCAGAACTACTAGTGGCAGAAACAGGCAAGGAAGCTGGCGGTGCAGAAGATAACCGCTCAAAATACTGATATGCCTTGGTAGCGGCGTTCAGAAATTCTTCGTAGCTGTAAGGTTTTAACAGATAATCCAGCGCTTCGACCTTGTACCCCTCTATCGCAAATTGATGGTAAGCTGTCGCAAAAATTATTCGGGTATTCTCAGCATTTTTCTTTCCATCAAGCACTCTGGCAAGTTCCATCCCGGAGAGATCAGGCATTTGGATATCCAGAAAAACAAGTTGGACTTCATTCTGATTGATGAAACTCAGTGCCTCGATTGCATTTGAAAATCGCCCGACAAGCTTTAGAAAGGATGTCTGACCAATAAACTTACTGACCAGTTCAAGGGCCAGAGGTTCGTCATCGATAGCTACACAGTTGAGGATCATGCCAGGTTGATAGTAAGATTTACCCAATACTCCTGATTGGTTTCGTCTTTACCAAATTTCAATCGGTGTTTGTCAGGATAAAGTAAGGTTAATCGCCTCTGTGTGTTCACCAGTCCTATCCCATTCTCTTTGGCTTCAGGGCTTTCAGGATTGATCGGAAAGACATGGTTTTTGGTCTCGAAAAACAAGGTATCACCCATCACTTCCAGTTTAATCTTGATGATGCTTTCATGCTGAGAGCTGATTCCGTGTTTAAATGAATTTTCCAGAAAAGGCAAGAGCAACATAGGAGCGATCACCAGATCTTCTTTGAGATCATCAATCTGAATATCAAGTTTTACTTTTTCTGTGAGACGCATTTTCATCAGTTCAATGTAATCCTTGATGAAGTTTACTTCTTTACTCAGAAGTGTTTGATCTTTTTGATTTTCATAAAGCACATATCGCATCATTCTGGAAAGTTTCAGAAGAGCTTCCTGCGCCTTTTTCACATCAATATTTGTCAATGCATAGATATTATTTAATGTATTGAAGAAGAAATGCGGGTTGATTTGTGCTTTGAGAAAAGAGAGCTCTGTGTTGATTCGTTGACGGTCGAGTTCCCGCCGAAGAGTTTCATCTTTTTGCCATTTCTGAACAGAAGCCACCGAAGTACTGATTCCGATCGTAAGCAAATAGAACATCAAGTGGGTAATATCAGAGGACATTCTTCTGCCTCTAGGAACGTAAGGCTTATCCGGATTGAAAGCATTATGGATGAGTTCCGGAAGGTTTATGAGGTTTTCGAAGTTGATGATTAATATAATGTAGACGGTAGCACCTGTTAAGATGATCAGAAAATAAGCGTAGACTTTATCCTTGAGTAGAAACCTTGGAACCAACAAAAACATATTGGTGTAAAAAACTGCCATCAGCAGGATACCGAGGAAAAGTTGTCTCCACCAGAATTCATCAGGAATATCTATCCTCCAGGAAAGGGGGGAAATGAAGAGTAATACTGTACTGAGCATTGACCAACCCAAAATATGGGCGATGACAGAAACTCGTTTATTTGGACTTAAGGAAACCATAGACCTGATATTCAATGCCCAAACTAAACAAAAGAAGTTTTGTAACTCAAATCTAATCTGCCAATAGGCTAATTCTACCTTCAAAAGTACTCATAGAGTAGATAAACCCGTTTGACGGACATTTTTCAAAGTTTATCAGGTGAAAGGAAGGGTTTGTCGACTAATCTCCGAGGATGGTCTATTTGATCAGATTATCCAAAACATTACCTCGTTTTTTGGGGTATCAATTGGGAAACAACCCAATACTCGAACAATTATTATGAAAAAGGTATTTAATCTGATCTTGTTTTTTACGCTTCTATGCTCCGCAAATGTTTTTGCCCAGCAGAATGCGAACCAAGACACACCCGCACGAATCATTGGTGTTGCCAAGGATGGGAAAAGCGGTGAACCAGTAGCATATGCTACAGCTGCACTTTATAAGGCAGGAACCGATACTAACGTGGCCGGTGCAGTAGCTGACGGAGATGGCCAATTCTACATTGTAGGATTTGAGCCGGGAGAATATGAATTGAAAATTACTTTCCTGGGATTTGAAACCTACTCCAAAACAGGTATCAGCATCACTTCAATAAATGGAGATTTGAACCTAGGTGATATCATGATGAACGATGAGGGTCTTGCCCTTGAGGAAATAACCGTTCAAGGCCAGCGTGATCTGATCGAGGAGCGCGTAGACCGTACAATCTACAAAGCTGAAAACGATAAGACTACAGCGGGTGGTGATGGTATCGACGTGTTGAGAAGAGTTCCTATGCTTTCAGTAGACATGGACGGAAACGTCTCTATGAGAGGAAGTGCTAACATACTTGTCTTGATTGACAACAGGCCTTCTGCTATAGCAGCAAGCAGCATTGCGGATGCATTGAGACAAATACCTGCTGACGAAATTAAAGCAGTAGAAGTAATTACTTCTCCTTCTGCGCGATTTGATGCGGAAGGTACTTCCGGAGTCATCAATATTGTGACCAAAAAGAACAACTTACAAGGTATGACACTGAATGTTAATAGTGGTGTTGGCTTAAGAGGTTCCAACCTTGGATTAAACGGTTCGGCAAGAAAAGGAAAGTTTGGATTTTCGATTGGTGGATTCGGAAGATCAGGATACAATATTCTGGGCGAATTTGAAAACAAGCAAGTGGTAACAAACCCTTCCGGACTTGTTTCAACTGTCCTTCAATCTTCTGAAACTAAAAGAAACGAGATTTTCGGAAGATATAATTTCGGGGTTGATTATTCTATCAACAAGTTCAACTTCCTTACCGGAGCAGTGAATTTTGGCCTTAGGAACTCGAACAACTTTCAAAACAACTTCTTAACTCAAAACTTCCTTGAGGGTAAATTGGTCAATTCAGCATTGCGCGAAACTGACACGAAAGATCAGTCAAACTCTGTGGACATAAGTTTGAACTATACCAAGACATTTGAGAAAAAAGGGAAAGAAATAAGTTTTCTTACACTTTATAGTTTGAACAACAGAGAAAATTCATTTGTAAACACGCTGTTTGAAAATGATTTCGCTACCATTAATTCCAGATTGAAAAATGACAACCCAAGCAAGAATGAAGAATTCACAGTTCAGCTCGACTTCGTAACGCCAATGGGACCAGATGGTAATCAGATACTTGAATACGGTGCAAAGAATATTATGAGAAAAGCTTTTTCTGATTTCGCATACTTTCAGGCCGATGGTGCGGACGGCGAATACGAAGTCAATACAAACCCATCTTTAAGCAACGAGTTTAGCTATGATCAGAATGTGAGCGCGGGGTATTTATCTTACACATTTACTTTCTTAAAAAACTATACTTTCAAGCCAGGAATAAGATATGAATACACGACTGTCAATGCTGATTTCAAAACGGAGTTAACAGCTGAGATTCCATCATACGGAACATTGGTTCCCAGCATGAACCTAAGTAGAAAGCTCGCTAACGGAAACTTAATCAAGGCGGCCTACAACAGAAGAATTTCACGTCCATCTCTGAGATTCCTGAATCCAAACGTGGAGGCTTCTAACCCGCTTCAGATTTCTCAGGGTAATCCGCTTCTGGATCCTGAATTGACAGATAACTACGAGTTGGGATACAGCACGTTTATCAAAGGAACTACTCTGAACTTCACAGGATTTTTCAGAAACACAACCGGATCAATTCAGTCTGTCAGAAATGTATTGGCAGGTGGTATAATCTCTACTACCTATGAAAACATCGGACAAGAGCAGGCAATAGGTATGAGTATGTTTGCAAACGTGAATATCAATAACAAATTCTCTCTAAACGGAGGCATTGATACTTACTATGCTATGCTGGACAATAACCTGACCGATCCAAAGTTTGCTGCGTCAAACGAAGGCTTTGTCGTAAGCGGACGAGTAATGGGTAACTATACGCTTCCTAAATCATGGCAGGTTCAGCTTTTCACGTTTGCTCGTGGAAACCAGGTTCAGCTTCAGGGTTCACAGGGAGGTTTTGCAGCATACGGTCTAAGTTTGAATAAGCAATTCAAAGAGAAAAGAGGAAGCATAGGTTTTGGAGCTGAAAACTTCCTTGCAAAGGAGTTTATCATCAGAAATGAAACTATTACTCCCACGATCATTCAGAATAGCACAAATGCTATCCGTAACATGAACTTCAAAGTGAACTTCAGCTACAGAATCGGTAAACTGAGCATGGATCAGGGTGGTCCAAAAAGAAAGAAAGCTGTTAACAATGATGACTTGAAAGGTGGAGGAGATGAGAACAACGCTCAAAACAACCGTCCTAACTAATAAAACTTAAAACAAGAAAAAGCCCGGATTGGAACGTATTCAGTCCAGGCCTTTTCTCAAAAAAATAAAAGACTCAGAGTAATCCTTTTTGGAAATTCCGAGTCTAAAGATTTAAAGATTGATGATTGGGTAACAAGAAAAACCCGGCTACAAAGTGGCCGGGCTTTTTGTTTTATTGGACCAAGTAACACGGGAAACGAGTTGCACGGAGTTTCACAGAGGAAAGCACGGAGTTACACGGAGTTTGTTTTTCAATCTGTCGGAAGTGTATCTGAGCGAGTTTACTATACTTTCGACTTAGCGCCGTAGCGAGAGATTTTTTGTTCTATTTAGTTTAAATAAAAGTCCGACTTCTGGAGAAGCAGGACAACACTAGAATAATCGAAACTGCGCCTCTGCGGGAGATAAAGGACTATAAATGGTCTAAAAAAAGAAAACCCGACCAAATTAATGATCGGGTTTTTTATATCAGTCAATCTGTTTATGACTATTTTTTATAACAGACGGTTTTAATTGCGTCTACAGTTCTTTTTACGTTAGGAAGAGTCACGTCAATGTAAGCCGGAGAGTAACTTAAAGGAATGTCCATGGAGTTTACGCGGATCACAGGTGCATCAAGGTAATCAAATGCGTATCTCTGGAAGTGGTAGGTGAGTTCCGAGGAAATTCCTGCTATAGGGTTTGCCTCTTCTACGATAACGACACGATTGGTTTTCTTTACTGATTCCAGGCAAGTAGCGTAATCAATAGGACGAACAGTTCTCAGATCGATCACTTCGCATTCGATCCCTTCTTTGGCCATCACTTCAGCAGCTTCCAAAGCTACTTTCATCATTTTACCGAAAGAAATCACCGTTACATCTTTTCCTTTTCTTTTGATATCCGCTACACCTATTGGAAGTAAATACTCTCCCTCAGGTACCTCACCTTTATCGCTGTACATTACCTCAGATTCCATGAAAATCACAGGATCAGGGTCGCGGATAGCGGCTTTCATCAGTCCTTTTGCATCGTAAGGATTAGAAGGCACAATTACTTTCAATCCGGGAGTATTGGCAAACCAGTTTTCAAAGTTTGAAGAGTGAGTAGCACCAAGTTGCCCGGCATTACCTGTTGGACCTCTGAATACGATCGGAACGCTGTAAGCACCGCCTGACATGGCTAGCATCTTGGCAGCGGAGTTGATAATCTGATCAATCGCAACCAAAGAAAAGTTGAAAGTCATGAATTCAATAATAGGTTTCAAGCCGTTCATCGCTGCACCAACTCCCAAACCTGCGAATCCAAGTTCAGCAATAGGCGTATCGATTACTCTCTCAGGACCAAACTCTTCCAGCATCCCTTGAGATACTTTATAAGCCCCATGGTATTCAGCTACTTCCTCGCCCATCAAAAAGACGTTTTTGTCACGTCTCATCTCTTCGGACATCGCCTCTCTCAAGGCCTCTCGAAACTGTATTTCTCTCATTGGTTCAAAACAAAATTTTGGAGCGTAAAAATAGAAAGGATTCGGCCAAAAGCAAAAATAACCGCGGTTTTGTCCGGTTTCATTTAACCCGGATAGACAGTTTTGGTGTTGACAAATTCTAATATTCCGTTTCTTCCAAGTTCCCGTCCATAGCCGGATTTCTTTATTCCTCCGAAAGGAAGATACGGATGGGAAGCCACCATAGAATTGATAAAAACTGCTCCGCTTTCAATTCTTTTCGCAAGCTGATCAGCCTTTGTTTTGTCTTCTGTCCAAAGGGACGCTGCCAGTCCAAACTGCGAATCGTTGGCCAGGGCAATCGCCTCATCCTCAGATGAAACTTTGAAAATTGAAGCTACCGGACCGAACAGTTCATCTGAATAAGCGGGCGCATTTGCAGGGATATCAGTAAGAACAGTTGGCGTAAATCGGGCGCTATTTTCCGCTGGTTTATCTCCTCCCATGAGCAGTTTTGCTCCGGCTTTTACCGACTTTTCAACCTGTTCAAAAAGTTCTTTTGCCAAGTCAGGTCTTGCCATGCAGGCAAAATCTGAGTTTTCATCGAGTTGGTTTCCTGATTTCAGCTTGCTTAAGTTTTCGCAGAAAAGACTCAAAAATTGCTCGTATACAGGTGCCTCGATGATAAATCGTTTAGCTGCTATGCAACTCTGACCAAAATTGAGCATTCTGGATTTGACTGCAGTTTCGGCAGCTTTTGCTATATCTGCATCTTTCAACACGATGAAAGGATCACTCCCTCCCAATTCCAAAAGTGATTTTTTGATTTGGTTTCCTGCAGCTGAAGCAACCGCTGCGCCGGCTTTTTCACTTCCCGTAAGCGTCACAGCTTTGATCCGGTTGTCCTCGATCAGCGAAAGAGTGGTGGGGGAATCAATCAGAAGACTTTGGAAAACCCCTTCCGGAAATCCTGCATTCGTAAAAATTTCTTCAATTGCCAGTGCGCATTGCGGGACATTGGAGGCGTGCTTGAGCAAGCCTGTATTCCCTGCCATCAACGTCGGGGCCGCAAACCTAAAAACCTGCCAGAAAGGAAAGTTCCAGGGCATGACTGCCAGGATAATTCCCAACGGCTGATGAATCAGTTTTGCTTGTTTAAGATCGGGAAGTTCGATTGGTTCTTCTTTCAGAAATTCTGCAGCATTTTCCGCATAGAAATCACAGACCCACGCGCATTTGTCAATTTCGGCTCGGGATTCTTTGATCACTTTTCCCATTTCAAGGGAAATAATTCGAGCGTATTTCTCACGATTCACACGAAGCTGATGTGCTGCGTTTTTCATGAGTTCGGTTCGTTGGTTAAACTCCGTATGCTTCCAAGATGAAAAAGCATCAGAACCTGAAACCAATTTGGCTTCCAATTCTGATGCGGTAAAGAGATTGAATTCTTGTAAAATTTCCCCTGAAAAAGGGTTGATTGATTTAATTTTTGTCATTCGTTACCGGCTTGCCTTTTTCTTTCCAGGAGGTAATTCCTCCGTCCATCATGTATACTTTTTTGAAGCCAGCGGCTTTCATTTTTGCGCCTGCAACAGCCGTTCTTTTTCCGCTTCTGCAGTAGAGCAAGTAGGTTTTGTTTTTATTCAGTTGATCGATATTTTGCTGAAAAAGCTCGTCCTGAACATTGATATTTTTTGCGCCAGCCAAGTGACCCTCAGCTACTTCTTCCGGAGTTCTTACATCCAGAATAACGGTCTTTTTCTTCTTTTTAGACATTTTTTCAAATGTCTCGACGGTAACGACAGTTGCTGAATCTGCAGACTGGGCCAGGGAAACTCCGGTAAAAGCAAAGAAAGCAAGAAGTGTCAGGAGAAGGATTTTGTGGGATTTCATGGTTTATGAGTTTGATGTGAATGTTAGGAACTCCATATTGAAATGAAAATTTACAAGCTTTCGTTTCAAATGTCTACGAAGATCGCGCTCATTTCTGATTCCCACAGTTACATTGATCACAAAACCCTCACTTATCTTCAGGATGTGGACGAGATCTGGCATGCCGGAGATATTGGAAGTCTGGATGTTATGAAAGAATTGCCTGGCGGAAAAACGATACGGGCGGTTTTTGGAAATATTGACGACTTGGAAATTCAGGAAGAATATCCGGAGTGGCAGGAATTTACAAGCGAAGGAGTAAAAATCCTGATGACTCATATCGGGGGTACACCGCCACGCTATGCGAAAGGAGTGAAGCAACGAATTCGGGAAGGGAAACCCAATCTGTTTATTTGCGGACATTCTCATATCTGCAAAGTTGAGTTTGACAAAGAAATGAATTGCCTTTACATGAACTCAGGTGCGATCGGGCAGCAGGGGTTTCACATCATGCGCACCTTGTTGCTTTTTGACTTGGAAAACGGTCAAATAAAAAATCTCCGGGTGGTTGAACTTGGTAAGCGGGGGAAATAAAAAAGGCGATCAATTGACCGCCTTAATATTTTTACGAGATAAGAGATTATTTCGCGAAAGACTTTTTCAACTCCTCAACATCTACATTTCTAATTACCGGCTGAGCAGACAATTGTTTGATTTTGATAACGCGAGTTGTTTGACCTAGTCTTTTTCTTTTCAATTTTCTCTTCAGAGTAGTAACTGCCATGGTCGTATGCTTTTAATGATTTGTTTCGAAACGAAGCGCAAATGTAGGGAAACATTTCTTTTTTGCCCAAGATAATTCTCAATTTAATTCCAGGTGTGTTGGATGATCAGGAATCGTTTCCCTTTTTTTGAATAAATTTGCGACTTAATTACCCACAAATAAGTATGCAAAAGCCAAGCCTTCCCAAAGGAACCCGTGATTTTGGACCCATTCAAATGGCCCGAAGAAATTACATTCTGGAGACGATCAAAGATACTTTTAAGCTGTTTGGCTACAATCAGATCGAAACTCCCGCGATGGAGAATCTAAGTACGCTGACCGGAAAATATGGGGATGAGGGAGATCAGCTTCTTTTTAAAATACTGAACAGCGGCGATTTCCTGAAAGATGTCACCATGAACGATTTATCAACCGGCTATCAGAACACACTCAAAAAAGTGTCTGAAAAAGGTCTTCGATACGATCTGACAGTGCCTTTTGCGCGATTCGTGGTGATGAACAGAAATGAATTGACTTTTCCTTTCAAAAGATTCCAAATCCAGCCGGTTTGGAGAGCAGATCGTCCTCAGAAAGGTCGTTACCGGGAATTTTACCAGTGCGATGCCGATGTGGTTGGGACGGACAGTTTGGTTTGCGAGGCAGAAATCATCCTGATGATCCGGAGAGTTTTTGCGAAACTGAATCTGACTGATTACAGCATCAAGCTGAATAACCGCAAAATCCTGACAGGAATCGCTGAATCTATCGGGGAAGCCGGAAATGAAGGTCCTCTTTGCGTAGCGATAGACAAGTTGGACAAGATTGGCTGGGAGAAAGTACAGGAGGAATTGATCGGACGAGGCTTTGGACAGAGTTCCATCGAAAAACTCAGCCCATTGGTAAATCTTAAAGCAGATCAGGATGAGAAATTAGCCTTTTTGAAAAAATTCCTGGCGACCAGCGAAACCGGACTACAGGGAGTAAAAGAACTCGAAGATGCTTTCGCGATTCTTGGATCAATGGGAGAGGATCTTTCTCATGTAGAACTTGATATAATGCTTGCCAGGGGGTTGTCCTATTATAC
>VFKK01000151.1 GCA_009885605.1 Cyclobacteriaceae bacterium
ATGTACAGGATCCTGATTCTTCCCTGTCAATTCTTCATTTAATACGTCCATCATCTCGAGGAACGACATGTCCTTTGAGATTCCGTCTATTGGGTAGGTGACAAATCCTCCTGCATCAGCAGCGTTTTTTTGTCTCCATATTTTCAATGTCAATTTCATAATCTTATGAATTTTTTCTGGGCGATTATTTGTAGGATCTCTGAGTCAACTTCACGTTTTCGAAGTTCAAAGGCTCTTTGACAAGTTCTTCTTCATTGTTATCACCTGTATATTTCCAGGCAGCTACATAAGCAAAGTTCTCATCATCTCTCAATGCTTCTCCTTCCGGAGTCTGATACTCCACTCTAAAGTGACCTCCGCAAGATTCGTTTCTGTTGAGCGCATCATCAACCATCAATTCTCCCAATTCCAGGAAGTCAGCAACTCGGTGGGCTTTCTCCAAAGACTGATTGAGTTCCTCATTTTGTCCCAATACTTTTACGTTTGACCAAAATTCTTTTTTCAGTTCTTTTATATCCGCTTTTGCTTTCGTAAGACCTTCAATAGATCGTGCCATTCCGCATTCATTCCACATGATCTTACCGAGCTTCTTATGGAAATAATCAACTGATTTCTTTCCATCGATTTTGAGCAATTGGCTGATTCTGTCTTTCACTTCTCTGGAAACTTTTGCAAACTCCGGATGGGAAACATCCACTTTTACAGGTGGTGTCTGAGCGAGGTAGTCTCCAAGAGTGTAAGGAATCACGAAATAACCATCTGCCAAACCCTGCATCAAAGCAGATGCTCCCAATCTGTTTGCTCCGTGATCTGAGAAGTTTGCTTCTCCCAAAGCATACAAGCCAGGAACAGATGTCATCAGATTATAATCTACCCAAAGTCCGCCCATTGTGTAATGGACAGCAGGATAAATCATCATCGGTGTTTGATAAGGATTTTCGCCGGTGATTTGCTGGTACATATCGAAAAGGTTACCGTATTTGGCTTTGATTAAAGCCTCGGAATCTCTCTTGATTGCATCTCGGAAATCGAGAAATACAGCTTCACCTGTTTCATTTACTCCTTTTCCTTCATCACAAACCTCTTTGGCATTTCTGGAAGCCACGTCACGGGGCACCAGGTTTCCAAAGCTTGGATATTTTCTTTCCAGGAAGTAATCTCGATCTTCTTCTTTAATTTCAGAAGGTTTGATTTGACCTTTACGCAGTTTCTCGGCTGTTTCTACTGTTTTTGGCACCCATACACGTCCGTCGTTTCTCAAGGATTCGGACATCAAAGTCAACTTAGACTGATGATCTCCTGAGACAGGAATACAAGTTGGGTGAATCTGAGTGAAACAAGGATTTGCGAAAAACGCTCCTCGCTTGTGGGCTCTCCAAGCTGCAGTCACATTGCAACCCATTGCGTTGGTTGAAAGGAAAAAGACGTTTCCATAACCTCCTGTGCAAAGCAAAACTGCATGTGCTGCGTGAGTTTCCACTTCTCCTGTGATTACATTTCTTGTCACGATACCTTTAGCATGGCCGTCAATTACGACAACGTCCATCATTTCAGTTCGTGGATACAATTTCACTTTTCCATTGGCTACCTGACGGCTGAGAGCTGAATAAGCACCCAAAAGCAATTGCTGTCCAGTTTGGCCGCGGGCGTAAAAAGTTCTGGATACCTGCGCACCACCGAAAGATCTGTTGGCTAGTAATCCACCATACTCACGAGCGAAAGGGACACCCTGCGCTACGCATTGGTCAATAATGCTTACAGAAACCTCAGCAAGACGGTACACATTGGACTCTCTTGCCCGATAGTCTCCACCTTTGATGGTGTCATAAAACAATCTGAAAACCGAATCTCCATCGTTTTGGTAGTTTTTGGCAGCATTGATACCCCCTTGGGCAGCGATCGAATGCGCTCTTCTTGGACTATCATGGAAGGTGAATGCCTTCACGTTGTAACCCAACTCAGCAAGAGAAGCAGCAGCGGATGCTCCGGCCAAACCTGTACCTACGACGATTACGTCGTATTTCCTTTTGTTTGACGGGTTGACCAGCTTACTGTTGAACTTATGTTTAGTCCACTTTTCGGCCAAAGGGCCTGAAGGTGATTTGGAATCTAATATCATACGGGACTATTTTGTTAGCTCAGTGATGTGAAATAGATGTAAAGTGGCATGCTGGCAAATAATACTGGTACCAGAATGCAATAAACTCTTCCGACGAACTGAATCGCTGGAGAATATTTTTTATGGCTTAATCCAAGAGTCTGGAAAGCACTGGCAAATCCATGTGAAAGGTGAAAAGCAAGAAATGCCATTGCTACGACATAAAGTCCAACCATCCAGGTCTGCTGGAATGCAACTTGAACAACGGAATAGAGGTTTTTGTATTCTTCTCCTTCGTAAGTGACCAAAGGAACGTCACCCCAATGCATCTGAAACCAGAAACTGTACATATGTCCTGCCAAAAACACTAAAATAATTGTACCCAAAATACCCATATTCCTGGATGCAGCGCTGCTGTTGGTAGAAGCCCTGGATTCCGCATAACCTATCGGACGTGCAGATTTATTTTGTCTGAAAAGTAAAATGGAATAAATAACATGACCAATTACTGAGATGTAGGTCACGTAAGAGAGAAGTTTAACGATCGGATTGGTAGTCATGAATTTGGCATATATGTTAAATGCCTCTCCTCCATCGCCTTTAAATAATAACATGTTTCCGGAAACGTGACCTGTCAGGAACAAGATGAGGAAGAGACCCGTCAATGCCATGATAAGTTTTCTTCCAAGTGTGCTACTTAAGGTTTTTTTAACCCAGCTCATATAAATTTTAAGATTAGTTTAAAACGAATTCTTCTAGTTTATTACGGCCAAATTTACATTTGGAAGTGATAGTAAACAATCCATTCAAATCCTGTTCAGTTATTTTAAAAGGTTCTAAATAGAGTATTTTAGGAATTCGATTTAATCAATTGTATTTGAAGGTTAACAGTCTATTGATTTTTAATGTTTGACTTTCCCGGGAATTTCTCCTTACTTCCATTTATTTCGTATAGCTAAAAAATGAAGATTAAAACAAATCAGCCCAACTTTTAGGCTGGATATGAGTTTTAAACCTTTAAAAGACCAAAGTTGACCAATATGAAGCTTAAAATTTTCCTTGGGTTCTTTTTAACATTCCTGATTCTCGGTATTTCAAACGCGTGGGCCACCCACATTCGAGCAGGAGAAATCATTGCTGAAAGAATTTCTGTGCAAACCCTCACCTATCGGATTATAGTGGTCGGCTACACTGACACTCGGTCCAGTGTTATTTTCGGTCCCGGCAGGATTAATTTCGGAGATGGAAGAGAAGAGCAATTAAATACAGAGAGTGATTTTTCACTTGTAGAAAGCCTTGGTGATCAAATCGAGAAAAATACGTTCGTCATCACTCACACTTTTCAAGGTCCAGGCACTTACACCATTCGATTCCAGGAATTCAACAGAAACGACCGGACTCTGAATATGGATAACTCTGTTGACACTCCTTTTTATGTTGAAACTCAGATCACCATTGACCCTTTCATCGGAGTAAACAATTCACCTGTTTTGACCATTCCGCCAGTAGATAACGGAGCTATAAACGTCCGTTACATTCATAATCCGGGCGCTTACGACCCGGATGGAGATAGCTTGGCTTACGAAATTGGTGTGCCATTCCAAGCTTTCCAGAGACGGGTAAATAATTACCGAGATCCAAATGTTCCTGAGTTTAGTACCAAGCAAGAATCAGGTCAAACACCTGCATTGTTTTCAATCAATGAAATAACTGGAGATCTAATATGGGACGCTCCAGGGACCGCAGGCCAGTTCAATGTTGCTTTTAAAATCAAGGAATATCG
>VFKK01000274.1 GCA_009885605.1 Cyclobacteriaceae bacterium
CCAAAGCCCTCAGCGTGGAACCCGAAATCCTGTTGCAGGATGAGCCGTTCAGCAGTTTGGACACGATACAGAAGCAAAAGCTAATTACTGAGCTGAAAGGATTGTTTCGGGAAATGGGCACAACGGTGATTTTTGTGACGCATGATCTCGACGATGCGCTGCGACTCACGGATAATTTACTAATCCTGCAGAAAGGGAAAGTGGTGCAGAAAGGCAATTCTCAGGAACTCTGTCAGCATCCCAAAACCCGATACATTGCACGACTTTTTTCACCCATCAATGCAATTCCCGATCGGGAGTTTTCCTACGTTCGTCCGGCAGATGTGAAGCTGCGGTCCAAAGGAAAATTCCTCGCCCATGTGGTGGATTCGAGGTTTCTGGTGCATTATAATTCTCTTCAGGTTCGGTTAAAAACCAGCGGTCAACTGTGGGAAGTCGATGATCCACTGCGAAAGTATCAGGCCGGAGACCGGGTTTATCTGAGTTTTGAGGAGGGGAAGGTGTTGGCGTTGAAGAGTTAGTCAGTTTGTCTGGTTGTGAGGTGTCGGTTGGGAAAAAAAAATCCCCCTTTCCCCCTTTATAAAGGGGGAGTCGCTCTAAACCTGCCTTCAATCAGGAATTCAAAAATCATCATTTTTTAACTTACCAAACGGAGGTTCACTTAATGCAATTCCCCCTTCCTAAGGGGGCAAGGGGGATTTTAAAGCAAAAAAATGTCCGGCTTCCGGAGAAGCAGGACAACTTTGACAAACCACTCACAACTCACTGTTCACAACTTACTTTTTCTAAAGAATGAGATATCTCACTGCGATCGATATGACGGATAACCGATAACTGACAACCGCGACTACTCATGCGCTCCATGCGCGCCGTGCACATGGCCATGCTTGATTTCTTCTTTGGTAGCAACTCTCACTTCCAGAATGCTCCCTTCGAAGTGAAGATCGAATCCAACCAACGGGTGGTTGAAGTCCAACAGCAATTCCTCGCCGAGATCTTTCAGGATTTTGGCTTGCATCGGGTAGCCATTTTCATCCATCAAAGGAAGGAAATTGCCTTCTTCCAGCATATCGTCTGAGAATCCTCTTTCGTTGGAGAATTGAGTCTTGGGAAGGTTGACGATCAGTTCATCATCAGCCGGTCCGTAAGCATCGTCCATGCTGAGTGTGAAGGAAAAATCATCGCCTTCTTCCTTGCCTGCCAGTAATTTCTCGAATTTTTCAGGAAGTCCGCTTTGACCGAAAAGGAAATAAAAAGGGTCCTCCTCATCACGGATTTCCACGCTGAACGGCGCAGATTCGATGAGGTCTTCTTCCTTGCTTACCTTGAGTTCGTAGGTGAGACCTACCACTGATTTTTCTGTAATCTTCATTGTATAATGGGGAGGGTGATTTATTTGCTTATGCCGTGTCTGATCCGGATGCTGATCCGTTCCCGGAGAATCTGCCATTTACTTCTTGGCGTTGATTTTTTTAGCGGCTTGTTGGCTCTGAATACAAAATACTGATAGTCTTTCTCTTCGAAAAAGAGGGAATAGGTTTCCATTTTCTCCAGGTAAAATCCATTGGAAGTGATCCGCTTAATCAGATCGCCCGAGTCCAACGGCTGATCGATTACCTGGAGTTTTTCGGGTTCATTTTGGATCATCCATTGCAAATACCTGGGCGCGGGGATGTGTACAAAAATGACTGAATTCCGGTGAGCGTGTTTTTGGATATTGCTGAAAAGCCGCTGATGCTGATCCACGGGAATATGCTCCAGGACGTCAGGAAATACGAAGTAATCGAATTTTTTGCCGTTCTGGTCGAAGTCAGACATATCCGAAACCTCAAATTTCAGATTAGATTGAGATTTCCAGAGAACCCTCGCTTTTGCGATGCTTTCAGGGCTGATATCTACAGCAAGCACTTCGCCTGTCGGAACCTGAGTTGCAAGCAGGTGACTGACTGTTCCGATCCCGCAACCAACCTCCAGAATGCTGTTGTTTGCATTCAATCCTGCAGCCTTCACCTTATCCAGAATGCTCAAATGCCGGGAATTGATTCCGGTTTTGGCTTGCTTGTCAGCAAACTCATCGTAGAAACTGACGACTTGATCCTTAGACTTTTCCATTTTTTTCTTTTACGGTGAGGTACAGACCGGCGATTAAGGAAAGGACGATTAGATATTGGAAAATCACCATCGGAATTTTGGTAGCTGTGTAGCTCGATGGGGAAAACTTAAAGGTAATTTCGTGATTTCCAGCCGGAAGATTCAATCCCCTGAGCAAATAATTGACGCGAAGTATTGACGTTTCTGTTCCGTTTACCGTCGCAATCCAGCCCTTTGGGTAGTGGATTTCGGAGAAAACTGCCAAGCCTCCCTTGCCCATACTGGCTTTGTATTTCAGCTCATTTGGTCCGTAGGAGGTCAGTTCCAGTTTACCCGCACCTGCGGAAATCTGACCGAATTCTCCTGTATTGAGGATAGCCTGAGTTTTGGTATTGATGGTTCCCAACTTGTCCAATTCTTCCTGATTGGTCTTGACAGAAATGATTTCTGAAGGAACCCACGCCGCACCGTTGGCTGCAGGATTTTCAAAAACTGTGTTTTCGGCCGGTCCTGCCAGGATGTATTTGGCATTCAACATATTGATGGTTTGGATGCCTTCGAAATTGAAATTTCCTTCCTGAGCTTTGGTCACAAAATCATTGAGTTCGGACGTGATCCGATTGTCAAGCAAATCCTGGTATCTCCTCATTTTGGCACCATGATATCCTCCAAGACTATGGAAACGATAGTTGGCTCTGCCTGATGCAGTGAGAGATTCGGTAAGGTCAAGTACTCGGTAATAGCCTTTATCCTGCGCAATCTTTTTGTCGGCGGGAGATTCTGCGAAATAGGTGGCGGAAGGATTTTTCTGGAAAGAGGCTTGGTTCAGGTATTCGCGGTTGACGGTCCAGATATCGATGGTGACCAAAGCCAGAAGTCCCAAACCCAGAATCAGGTCGGAGATTTTTTCTTTCACCGCAAAGTAAATCAGGACGAAAGCTGCTGCGACGAAGCCAAAACTTCTCCAGGCAGAAGCCTGAAGCATGGATTTGCGGTCTTCCTTCAGTGCATCGACCAACCAATCCGGGAAGCTTGCATCGCCAGCGCCGTCGAAACGGAACATTCCCGCACCAAGCGCAAGTATCACCAACAAGCCGCCGGTCACCGCTCCTGCGATCAGCAAAGGCTTGATTTCCTTGATTCGAACCAGCCGTTCCAAAGCGATGATTCCCAATACCGGAATCGCAAAAAGTGTCATTCCCAAAGCCATCGAAACTGCCCGAAATTTATTGTAACCCGGTAAAATATCGAAAAGGAGGTAATTGAACCAGGAGAGGTTTTTACCCCAGGAAAGTAAAATCGAGAGAATGATGATCGCTCCGAAAGTGATCAGGCTTTCTTTTGGCGCAGCCCAAATCCCTAAAATCGCCAGGAAAACCAATATCACACCTCCGTAAATCGGTCCGCCGGTAAAGGGCTGATCACCCCAGTAAGTTGGCGCTCCCTGAATAAAACCTGCGATTTGTCCGGCATCGAGGCCGTTTTTTTTGAGGGCCTGCTCGGAAGCTGAGTTTTCAAATAGCGGGGTTTGACTTCCTCCGCCGTAAAAATCCGGGACGAGGAGCGTGAGTGTTTCGAGTTTACCGTTTGACCAGCTGAAGGCATATTCTTTGTCCAAACCGGATTCTGCCGATTCAAGTGTTGAATTTCCGCGGGTGGAAAAAGGGCTGTATTCAAGCGATGTTGCGAGCCTTCCTATATTTCCTCCCACAGCGAGAACTGCTCCCAGGACGAGGAAACCAATGGTCTTGGAGATTTGGCTAATTCCGTCTTTTTTCCAGTCAAAAATCAATCTTACCCCCACATAAATCACCGAAATGATGAGCGTGTAATAGGTGATCTGAAGGTGGTTAAACTTGAGTTGGAGCAATAATCCGAGGGCGAGCAGGCCGGCTCCCAGAATTCTTTTTCGCTCGAAAGCCAGGTGAATTCCTGTCAAAATGATTGGAATCAGGCAAATAGCCCAGATTTTGGCATTGTGCCCTGCGGCCAAACTCAGGAGATTGTATGTGCTGAAGGAATAGGCAACACCGCCCAAAATGGCAAAAATGGGACGAACTCCATACATGAGCAGCAAGACA
>VFKK01000198.1 GCA_009885605.1 Cyclobacteriaceae bacterium
GGTGACGATCAGCATCGTTTGGTTGAACTCTTTCGCCAGGCTTTTGAAAATATTGAACACGATATCGGAGTTTTTCTTGTCCAGATTTCCGGTTGGTTCATCGCCCATGATGATCAGCGGATCATTGATCAGGGCGCGTGCGATGGCTACTCGTTGCTTTTGACCTCCGGAAAGCTGATTCGCTTTTTTCAACGCATGATCCTGCATGTCAAAAATCTTCAGCTTTTCCAGTGCGCGATGCTCCATTTCCTCACGGGAATATTTCCCGAGTTTCAGCCCGGGAATCATCACATTTTCCAACACCGAAAACTCATTGATGAGGTAGTGAAACTGAAAGACAAAACCGATTTTTTCATTTCTCAGATGAGATAGATAGTCGGAAGATTTGTTGGTAATCAGCTGCTCATTCATGAAAAGTTCGCCGGTGTAGGAAGTGTCCATCGTGGATAGGATGTAGAGCAGGGTGGATTTTCCGCAACCTGATTTCCCCATGACTGAGACGAATTCTCCCCTGTTCACGCTAAAACTTACTTTTTTGAGCACCTGAGTTTCAGTAGGATTGTAGAAAAACTTATCGATGTTTTTCGCTTCGAGGACGGGCTTTTTGGGTTCTGTCATTTTCCTCTGATTATTTCTACAGGATCCACGCTGCTGGCTTTTCGGGCTGGGAAAAATCCCGCCAGATAGGTAGTGATCAAACTGAAAACTCCTCCGATGAGGTAGTATTTCGGATTGTAATCGACCGGAAATGTATTGATCGTGGGCAAAGCTGCCGTTTCGAAAGGAGCGCTGTCAATCGCCATGCTGGCGAGAAACCCAAACAAAAGGCCTACTCCGCCTCCGACAATACCAATAGACAAAGCGATGGTGATGAAAATTCGGTTGACATCTTGGCTATTAAAACCTATGGCTTTCAAAATCGCGATCGTATCCAGTTTTTCATAAATCATCATGTTCAGGATATTGTAAATCCCGAATCCGGAAACCACCAGAAGCGTGATCCCAACCGCATAACTGATCAGGTTTCGAATCTCCGTTCCTGTTTCAAATTGGGCATTGACGGTCTGCAAATCGTCCGCATCAATCCCGAAAATTGCTGCTGTTTCTTTGGCCATTCCGGGAGCAAGATCAAGTTCTTTGAGTTTCACCTGAATGTCTGTGACATAGGAAGGGGATTCCCCAAGCATTTTCTGGACGGTCGAAATGGAGGCGAAACTATTGGCGTTATCATAATCACCCAATCCGGATTGGTAATATCCGACCACTTTAAGCTGAACTCGATTTCCCTGAGCGGTTGTGACTTGTATTACATCGCCGATGCCGGCAAGCATTCGATCTGCCAGGCCATATCCTAAAATGATGGAATTGCTCTGATTTAGGTCCGGATATTTGCCGGAAGTAACATAATCTTCGAAGCTGAATAATTCTGCCTCTTTCTCCACGTCGATTCCATTCACAATCCCTGTGAGATCGATCGTACCTACATTGAAAAATACCTGAGCTGAGATTTTTCGACTAAGGCCAAGCACCCGTGGGTCCTCGGTCAGGGTTTGCATAATCGACTCGCTGTTATGAATCGCCAGTCGGCTTGTACTGGGTTTGATGGATCTGACTACATTGAATGAATTTGAAAATTCATTGGAAAGTGAAATCGGTTGGTCAGGATTGGGTTTGATTTCGTTGTAATAACGGATGTGAGGCGTACGATTTAGAACCAACCCATCCA
>VFKK01000134.1 GCA_009885605.1 Cyclobacteriaceae bacterium
AATAATCATAATCTGCAAATGGAGCCGATAGATCAAAAATCGTATTGTTGGACTGAGTGAAATCCCCTTTTTCCTGGAATGAAAACGCCAGCCAATACAAGCCTTCCGCTCCCTGAATCGTTTTGTAATCATTCACCAGGCCCTTCAAAGTAAGTTCAGCCTGAGCTTTTTGATTGATTTCGCGCTGAGCTTTTCCTTTCGTCAGTAAAGCGGCAGGCGTAGATTCCGGAACCACTCCATCAAGAGTCAGTAATCGATCCGCATTTGCAATCGCCTGATTGTACTTTTTGATTTCAAAGTTGGCAATCATCAATCCTTTCAGCGCGTCCACTTCTTCCACCTTATTTCTGGCGTTATCTGCGGCCATTTGTAGGTAAGGAATCGCTGCCGCATAGTTTCCTCTTTCAAGTTCGATGGCACCGATTCTCTGCATGGCTCTTAATCGCTGAGGAGAAGCAGGTTCTTTTTCCAAAGATTTGAATTGTGCCAATGCTTTATCCTGATCACCCAACTGGAAATAACTGTCGCCGAGGAAATAAACCGCATCAGCACGCTGCGCAGATTGAGGGTAGCTTCTCAGGTAATTTTCAAAAGCCCGAATCGCCTGAGTAAAGTTCTTATCGAAGTACAAGCTTTTTGCAGCTTCATATTCGAGTGCCTGCACACTTCCGCTTGATGGGTTGGAGCCTTTATAGCCTTCCAGGTAATCTCCGAATTCAGCCGATCTGCCTTGAAGGGCGAGCGTCTCCTGAAGACCTTTCAGAGCTGTTTCAGAATTCTGAGCATTCGGATGATTATCCAAAATATTTTTGTAATCGCTGATTGTCTGATCGTAATTCTGCAAAGAGAAATTCGCAACAGCTCTTCCCTCCAAGGCAAAAGGCACAAACGGACTATTGGGTCTTCCCGAAATCAACTCTGTAAATCCTCTTGAAGCTTCTGTGTACTGTGTCTCTTCCATCAGAATCTGGCCTCGCTGAAAAAGTGCCTCTTCGATGTAAAGACTTTTGGGATAATTAGAAATCAAGGTATTTAGCTGACTGATGGCCTGCTGGTTTTGAGACTGGAAGTTGTAAACCACCGCAGATCTGTAATAAGCGTAGTCAGCGCCTGAATTGGATTCAGAAATTGCCCGCTGGAAAGTTGCGGAAGATTCTGCAAATCGCTTTTGCACATATTGGCAATCGCCCAATCTCAGCAAAGCATCTTCGTAATTCTCTTTGTTTTCTTTGCCTCTGAGACGGTCTGTGTAGGATTTGAAATTCTCCTCAGCTTTTGGGTATTGCTGTGAATTGAAATAAGCATATCCCAATCCGTACAAACTCTTGGTCAGATACCCACTTGAGGTTGTTTTTCCGGAAGCCAAAGCGGTTTCGTAAGCTTTGATCGCTTTTGGCAAATCACCGGAAGCTGAATAGATCTCTCCTTTCCAAAAGTTGGATTCCAGGACCATTTCCCGATCCACCGGGTAAGCCAATGATTTGTCAAGGAAACTGATCGCCTGATTCCATTTATGATCACGGTAATAAACCATTGCCTGATAATATGCGACCTTTTGGTATGCAGCCTGGATTCTCGGAGACTTGGTTCTTATCTTATCCATCTGATCGATGGCTCTGAGATAGTCATTTGTGTTGATCAAGGCTTCCGAAAGCAAAGTTTCAGCCTCAGTTCGGTTAGCACCTGAAGGATAAGTTTCCAGATATTCATCCAAAGCCGAAATTCCCGCCTGAAAACTTCCCTTTTGGAGGTTAGTTTTTGCAAAATTGAAAAGTGCCTCTTCCTTAATTTTCGGATTGAAATTAGCTTTCGCAGCTTCATTGAAACTAGTGCTGGCAAACTGGAAATTGCCAAGCTTCAAATAAGCATGACCCAAATAATAACTGGAAGCCTGCCCGATTTCATCTGCGGCTGAAGCTGAGTTTTTCAGGTAATCGGTTGCTCGTTGGTATTTACCGATTTCAAACTGCGAAATACCTGCTTTGTAGATTTCCTCCCGGGAAAGATTTCCCTTTCTTGAATCAATGTATGCATCGTAATTGACTGCTGCCTTAGCAAAATCCTTCTTAGCAAAATATGCCTCAGCCAGATATAAATTAATAATTTCTTTGCGATCTAGTGTTTGTTTCGAAGCCAGAATCGGCTCAGCGTACGCGATCAGCTGATCGTAGTTTTGTTCTTTGTAATAAAGTGCTGCAAGCAGATACGGAACTTTTCCTGCGTAAAATGAAGATCTCGATGCTTCCTGAAGGTCGGCAATTGCCTTTTGGGAATTACCAGCTTCCATCGCAATGAAACCGCTGTAGTAGTAGGCATCCGGACTGATCGGCTGGTTGAGCGTTTTTGCAAGGTCAAAGAATGGAGCCGCCTGACCGTAGTTTTTTAACTGGAAATGAGAGTAACCTTGCTTGAATAAGATATCAGCTTTTCGGTCATCGGGCAGATTTTCAGAATTGACCAACTGATAGCCTTCAAGTGCTTCCTGGTAG
>VFKK01000183.1 GCA_009885605.1 Cyclobacteriaceae bacterium
ACACTTATGAATATATCTCCTTCGATTATTCCTTCTTCTTCTGAATTGTCAAAAGTGATAATATCAGTAAGTGTATCGTGGTCTAAATAATCGAGATTCATCTTGTGCAAATATTCATCGGAACAGAAGATATAACTAAGTTCAGCGATCTTAAAACCTTCGGTTTTCGCAATATTATTTAGCCAGGCTTTTCTTTTTAGCTTATTAGGTAAATTGAACTTTATGTCTTCTCTGAAGAAATTAACAGCCATCTGGTATCAATTCATGTAAAAGGAAAGGACTGTTTTTTTGCCACCTTCTTCGAATTTCACATCGTCACTCAAGTGTTTGATTAGAAAGATTCCTCTTCCGCCAGGCTTTTCAATGTTTTCGGGTGAAGTCGGATCTTGTTGGTCGTTGAAGTCAAATCCTGACCCTTCGTCTTCAATAATGAATTTCAGAAGCTCATCTTCAATTAAAAGCTCCAAGTGCACTAGCTTATTTTTATTACTCTCATTCCCGTGAATAATTGCATTGCTGATGCATTCGGTCACCGAAATCATGATATTTCCATAGATATCGTCATTGATCTCAAATTTTTCTCGAGCATTATCAATAAAACTCTCGATAATTTTTATGTTCTCAATCAGAGACGGAATTGAAATTTTTATAGACTTCATCTGGCTTTTATTCAATGACTTGGATCTTATTGTACTTTTAAACTTCTATTTCTAACTGAATCGGACAATGGTCAGAATGAATTATGTTCGGTAAAATTACAGAGCTTTTCAATTTGTTTTGCAATTCCTTGGTTGTCATGTGGTAATCAATTCTCCATCCCAAATTTTTTGCTCTGCAGTTAAATCTATAGCTCCACCAGGTATAATGGTGAGGATCATTATTGAACAATCTAAAACTGTCGACAAATCCTGAATCTGTGAACTTATCCATCCAAGCCCTTTCTTCCGGAAGAAACCCCGAACTGTTTTTATTGGAGATTGGATTATGAATATCTATCGGTTTATGACAAATATTATAATCCCCACTTAGTATGATTTTTTTATTTTCTCTACTCAAATCCTGCATGTATCCGAAGACATCATCCAAAAACTTATACTTGAACGATTGACGAACATCTCCCGTCGTTCCTGAAGGAAAGTAGGATGAAATAAATGAGAAGCCATCAAAATCTGCCTGAAGAACTCTTCCCTCATCATCGTATTTTGAAAGTCCCATTCCATACTTTACGGATTTTGGCTTCACCTTGGTGAAAATAGCAACTCCGCTATATCCTTTTTTTTGAGCCGGATACCAGAGTAATTCATATCCCAAATCTTTGAAAATATTCGCTTCGATTTGGCTTTCCTCAGCTTTAACTTCCTGTAAACCAATTATATCCGGATTTGTGTCCTTCAACCATTCTACAAAACCCTTATTCATGGCTGAGCGGATTCCATTTACATTGTATGAGATAATCTTCATGAATCAGCTGATTTCTATTTGGTATTCTTTTTCAAAATAGTCTAAAACCTGAATCTTAAGGAGCTTCTCTTGCTCCCCAACATCAAAGTGTGGAAGTTCTTTGGTAAGTTTCCAGTGTGGCCATCCGTCCTGATCTACAAAGTCCAATTCATAAAACCCTGCGTAGCTCAATACTTTGCATACAGCTATGTGGATCAAATCTTGCTTTTGCTCTTTCGAAAATGTCCTGGTACCCTGACCGAGTTCCTGGACCCCTATCAGAAATAAAACGCCATTGAGGTCAGTAGGTTTTTTACCAATAGTTTCTTTAAGGCCATCCAAAAGTTTGGCCCACCTTTTTTCCAGGTCTAAATCCCGCTTAAACATTTTAAATTATTGATTTTCAAGTTCTTCCCAGTATTCTGTTGCTCTTCTCAGATGAGGGATAACGATGGAACCGCCAATTAAAGTTGCAATTGAAAACACCTCAAAGATTTCTGATTTGTTTAACCCAACTTCGTGGCACTTTCCAAGGTGATATTTAATACAATCATCACATCTCAAAACCATAGAGCAGGCAAGGCCGATCATCTCTTTGGTTTTCACATCTAATTCACCTTCCGCGTATGCATTAGTGTCAAGATTAAAGAAGCGTTTTATTACCTTATTGTCCGCAGCCATAATTTTATCATTCATTTTGGCTCGGTACTCGTTGAATTCCTCTATCAGATTCATTAAATTAACAGTTTAGGAAAGCTTTTATCGGTAAATATACCTGTATTTTACCCCCTTGGGTGATATCAACAAACCTTTTTAGTGATGCGTTTACTTTTTGCGAAGGATTTTTTGGATCTCATTTTCCCCAGAAATTGTATACTCTGTGGCAGAACTCTCTTTGACCATGAAAGTTGCCTTTGTTCCATTTGCGTTGGGTTGCTGCCAAGAACCAGTTATCACTTAAGGTCGGAAGACAACGATCTTTCTTCAAAAGTGAAAGGTCTGAGTGAAATAGGACGTGTGATGGCATTCCTTAAATTCACTAAAGCGGGAAATAGTCAAAAACTCCTGCACGAGCTCAAATATAGAAACAAGTCTGATTTAGCCCGGGAACTTGGGAAATTGTATGGTACAACCTTGTTAGATAGCGGTTTTAAAAGTACCTGGGACCTGATTGTACCTGTTCCGCTCCATCCATTGAAGCAGCAGCGAAGAGGATACAATCAAAGTGAGCAATTTGCCATTGGGCTTTCTAAAGTTCTGGAAATCCCGGTATCTCTTGCGTTGCAGAGGACCAAGTTTACCGAAACTCAAACGAAAAAATCCCGACTTCAACGCTTGGATAATGTGGAAGAGGTTTTTAGCATCACCAGGGATTTATCCCCTGGTAATAAATCAATTATGTTGGTAGATGATGTGATGACCACCGGAGCGACACTTTGCGCTTGTGCAAATGTACTTTTGGCTAGTGGGGCAAAAAAGGTAGATTTGGTGACTATAGCCGCAGGAGGATAACAATTATGATAGACATTGAATTTTTAAAATACCCGATCGGGAAATTCGAAAAGCCGGAACGAATCAGTTTTACAGCCCTGAAAGAGGCAATCAAGGAAATCAAAGCATTTCCAGAATACCTTAAATCAAGCGTAAAGGAGCTTTCTGATCAGCAATTGGACACCCCTTATCGGCCGGGTGGCTGGAGCGTAAGGCAATTGGTTCACCATTGTGCCGACAGTCATATGAATGCTTATATCCGATTTAAGCTTGCTCTGACAGAAGATAATCCCACAATCAAACCGTACGAAGAAGCGGAATGGGCGAAGCTTCCTGACAGTAAACTTCCGGTTATTTCGTCTTTGCAAATTCTCGAATCACTTCATCTCCGTTGGAGTTATTTACTTGAAAACATGAAGGAATCTGACTTCCAACGAACCTATTTTCACCCTGATAAAGGAAAAAGTCAAAGCCTTGATGAAATCACCATGCTGTACAGCTGGCATGGAAACCATCACCTCGGTCATGTGCAGCATTTGAGAATTAGGGAGAAGTGGTAAAAAGGGATGCGTCGAGGGATTATTCCGAGGGCTTAAATATTTACCATTTATCCAATGGCACATTTCCTTTATAAGATAATATGTGTATTCGCTTGATTGCACATAACAGAATTGAGTTGGGATTTGAATTAAAAAATCCCCCTAACCCCCTTTAAAAAAGGGGGAGTCACATTTCCGCATCATTAAAACCGATATTCTTCTGTCCATCGTGCAGATATCCGGATACGCATATAAGATAAAGTCACTTTCCTTGCAATTTGAAGCTATTTTCAACCAATGAATATTTCCCTGAAAAATCAAAGAATTCTTGTCACGGGAGCTTCCCGGGGAATTGGCAGAGCCATTGCCAAGCAACTTTCCGAATCCGGTGCTGAAGTAATTATCCACTACAATTCAAACAAGGAAGAAGCGGAAAAACTTAAAAATGAGCTTCAAAATCCAAGTTTTATCGAGTCTTGTAATCTTTCGGAATCTTCTCTGGTGAAAGGTTTCATTCCCAGACTTATTCAAAAGTATGGTCCAATTTCAGCTCTTGTAAATAATGCCGGAATTTCCCCAAGCTCCCCTGATTCATTGTCAACGGATGACTGGTTGGAAATCTGGGAGCAAACCTTTGCTGTAAACACAACGGCTGTCGGCATTCTTTGCAAGGAATTTGTAGACCATGCCAAAACTCAGCAGAATGGTCGGATCATAAACATCTCGTCCCGAGCCGCTTTTCGAGGTGATACGACAGATTACATGGCATATGCTGCTTCCAAAGGAGCAATAGTAAGTCTTACGAGATCTATTGCCAGACATTACGGCAAGCAGGGAATAAAAGCATTTTTGATCGCGCCCGGTTTTACCCGAACGGACATGGCCAATGCTATTTTGGAAGAATACGGCGAAGACTTTGCGTTGAAAGATATTGCACTGAATGAGCTCACTACTCCCGAAGATATTGCCCCTATGGTCACCTTGCTTTGCTCGGGTCTGGCAGATCATGCGACCGGGACGTCGATCGATATGAACGCAGGATCCTACGTTCGGTAAATCCGATATTATGAAGAAAGAAGAATTTCGAGCCTATGCCCATCAAGTGGTTGACTGGATGGCGGATTATCTTGAGCAAAAGGAGAATTACCCTGTAACTCCAATTGTAGCCCCAAAAGCAATTTTCAATCAAATTCCTGCTTTTGCACCTGAAAAGCCTGAATCTTTTGAAGTCATATTTAAAGATTTTCAGGAAATCATTGTTCCGGGAATGACCCATTGGCAACACCCATCGTTCTTTGGATATTTTCCCGCGAATAACTCAGAACCATCGGTCTTGGCGGAAATGCTAATGGCTACTCTCGGCGCTCAAT